>JAIPGC010000060.1 GCA_021736335.1 Acholeplasmataceae bacterium
CGTCACCTCGAAACAGTCAAAGCCGTATAAAGATGGAACAGATCCACAGTACATTATTAGTATATTAAATTAGATAGAGAGGAGTAAAGATTTAAAACGTATTAGATTTAACTTAATACCTTTAAATCTTACATGATTTTATGGATATATTGAAACACAATAGAAAAGCATGGGATAAGCAAGTAGAAGGTAAAAATATCTGGACAGTACCTGTAGACCATGAAACAATAGAAAAAGCGAGACTAGGTGAATTTGCATTGCTATTAACACCAAAAATACCAGTACCTATGGATTGGTTTGGCGATATCAAAGGTAAACAAGTCTTATGTTTAGCATCTGGTGGAGGGCAGCAAGCACCAGTGTTAGCTGCTGCTGGGGCACATGTCACCTTATTAGACAATAGTCCTAATCAATTAAAACAAGATGAATATGTAGCTCAAAGAGAAAACTTAAGTATCAAACTCATTCAAGGTGATATGCGAGATTTATCAATCTTTAAGGATGAGACATTTGATCTCATTTTTCATCCAGTATCCAATCTATTTGTTGATGATGTCAATAAAGTATGGAAAGAAGCATATCGCATCTTAAAAAGACAAGGAAGATTGCTTGCTGGATACTGTAATCCTGTTTTATTTATTTTTGATTATTCAGAGTGGGAGAAAAGTCAAGAACTTAATTTGCGCTACAAAATTCCTTATTCTGATTTAGAGCAATTACCCAAAGAAGAATTAGAACAAAGAATCATAGATGAAGATCCCTTGGAATTTGGTCATTCACTAGATGATCAGATTGGAGGACAAATCAAAGTTGGGTTCTCCATTCAGGGTTTTTATGAGGATCAGTTTGGTGGAGAATTTTTAGATGATCATATTAAAACATTTATTGCTACTCTAGCAATTAAGTAAATTACTAACCGAGTTCAAATGAATTCGGTTTTCTTATGTGATTTTAAACATATTTATATGAGATTGCATATTCTTCCATATTTATGTTCTAAAAGTGTAAAATAATAGAGAAATTGGAGGATATAACATGTTAGAACTTATCAATATAAAAAAGGATTATACAGTTGCAGGAAAGCCTTTCCCTGCACTCAATGGCATCAGTCTAAATTTTAAGAAAAATGAATTTGTTTCAATCTTAGGCGAATCTGGAAGCGGAAAGACAACACTATTAAACATTATTGGAGGATTGGATCGCTACTCTAGCGGTGACATCCTTGTAGATGGTAAATCAACAAAAGAATTTAGCGATACCAATTGGGATGCATATCGAAATGCTACGATTGGATTCGTTTTTCAAAGCTATAATTTAATATCCCATTTATCTGTTTTAGATAATGTTGAAATGGCATTAAGATTATCTGGGGTTTCTGCAAAAGAACGAAAAGAAAGAGCAACCAAAGTCCTTGTAGAAGTGGGTCTTAAGGATCACATCACAAAAAGACCAAACCAATTATCAGGTGGACAAATGCAACGAGTTGCAATCGCACGAGCACTTGTTAATAATCCAATGGTTCTTTTAGCTGATGAACCATCGGGGGCATTAGACAGTCACACCAGTCATCAAATACTAGAGTTAATTCAAGAAATTTCAAAAGATAGATTAGTCATTATGGTTACACATAACTCTGAATTAGCTAATACATTTAGTGACCGTATTGTCACACTCGTTGATGGTAGAGTTGTTGAAGACACCAAACCTGTTAAGACCAATGCCAATCAAGAAGTAAACGATAAATTACTTAACAAGAAAACATCGATGAATTATTTGACTGCACTCAAAACGAGCTTTAAGAACTTGCTCACAAAAAAAGGCAGAACAATCATTACAGCACTCGCTGGAAGTATAGGTATTATTGGTATTGCTTTAGTCTTATCGATATCCTCAGGTATGACAACTTATGTCAATGAATTGCAAAGTGATACATTAGCTGGATTTCCTATTAGCATCAATGCTCAAGTTGCTACAGATATCTTTTCAGGAGCTTCTGGAAGATATAATGAATTGGGAGAAACCAATGATTTTCCGACCACTCCAACGATTTATCCTTATGATGAGGCATATAATACAACACTTCATGCCAACATCATTGATGATACATTTATCAGTTACTTAAATGATATGGACGAAACTCTCTACAACTCTATTTCTTATTCAAGAGCTGTTCAACTTAATGTAATTGCTCAGACAAATGCTGGCGGATATTTAAGAGTTCTCTCAAGTGTTAATCCTAATTCTTTATTTATAGGTGGCAGTGTATTAAGTGAGATTCCAAACAATCCAGAATTTATTCAATCTCAGTATGATATACTTTCTGGTATCTATCCTCAGTCATATAATGAGGTTGTGCTTATTGTTAACAAAGAAAATCTGATTGATGTCTCAATTTTAGAAAAATTGGGAATTGATATCACAGATAGCTATACATTTGATGATTTTATTGGCAAAACATTTAAAATCATTTCAAATGATAACTATTACACAAAAATTGGTAGTACCTATGTGCCACAGACAGATTATGAAACCATGTTTAATAGTTTAGAAGCAGTGCCTATTACGATTGTAGGTATTATGAGAGTTAACGAAAATGCATCGACAGAACTTTTATCTACAGGTATCGGATATACAACATTTTTAACGGATTATATCATTGATATGGCAAGTACATCTGGCATTGTCATAGATCAGATGGCATCACCTAATACAAATGTCTTAACAGGATTACCTTTTACAACAACCATCACATATCAAAATGTCATGAGATTCATTGGTGGTGATTCTTCACCAACAGGTATTCAAATCTATCCTGTTTCATTTGATTCAAAAGATGAAATAAAGGCATATATAGACTCTTATAATACCGATAAAACAGAAGTGCAAACCATCATTTACACTGATTTGGCAGAAACCATATCAACAACAATTGCCAACCTCATAGGAACTATAACCATCATCTTATCAGCATTTGCTGGTATATCGCTTGTTGTTTCTTCAGTTATGATAGGTATTATTACTTATGTATCTGTTGTAGAACGCACCAAAGAAATTGGTATCATGCGAAGCCTTGGAGCACGCAAGAAAGATATTTCAAGAATCTTCAATGCTGAAACGATTTTAATCGGATTAACAGCAGGTGTGTTTGGAGTATTGTTAGCATCACTTTTAAATATTCCAGTTAATATCATCATCAATAATTTGATTGATGTTCCTGGATTTGCATCTTTGGCTGTTACGAGTGCGCTTGGTTTGATTGTACTGAGTACCTTCTTAACATTGATTGCTGGACTTGTCCCTAGTGGAATTGCAGCTAGAAGAGATCCAGTTGTTGCACTTAGAACTGAATAGATTTAAAAAATTTAATGATACAAACCAAGGGTTAAAATAAAGAAAGGACATGCGTGTCTTTTTTTTGTTTTATAAGATAGTATGCATGAACAATCAAACTATAAACTTTGTTTAAGTGGTATAATCATAATGAAGATGATTCAAATCATTTATGTCTTTGGAGGATCATATGCAAACAAATTATGATATTGTTGTTGTCGGTAGCATCAACATGGATTTATTTTTTGAAATCAATAAAATGCCAGCCTTAGGAGAGACCATTGAAGGTCAAGCCTTTCACTTTCTTCAAGGTGGAAAGGGAGCTAATCAAGCTATTGCTGCTGCAAAACTTGGGAATAAGGTTGCTATGATTGGTTGTGTCGGTCAAGCTGCTTTTGGTGTGCTTGCTGTAAAAAATTTTGAAAAATATGGTGTTAATCATACCCATGTCTATCGTGTCCCAGATTATACCGGTGTTGCATGTGTGACTATTCAACAATCAAAAAAAAGAGATAACTCAATTATCAGTGTTCCAGGAGCAAATAAAAGAATCACAAAAGATATGATTGATCAAGCAAAGCCAATCATAAAGAAAGCTAAAATTGTTTTATTACAACTAGAGATTCCTTTGGAAATTGTAGAATATGTGATTGAGTATTGCTATGACAATAAGGTGCCTGTCATACTAAATCCTTCACCTTATCAAACAATGAAACAAGAAATTATTCAAAAATTAACATTTATCATTCCTAATGAAATTGAAGTACATCAAATGTTTTCAAATCATTCGATTGAATTAAGCTGTGCACAATATCCTAATAAATTGATTGTCACAAGAGGATCTATGGGAGCTGTCTTTCATGATCGGATGGAGTTTAAGATTATCGATGGCATTAAAGTACCACTTATCGATACAACAGGTGCAGGTGATGTATTTTTAGCTGCTTTTGCTTCAGAGTATATAAAGTCAAAACAGATTGAAGAAAGTATCACGTTTGCTAATATCTGTGCAGGTATGTCAGTCATGAAAATCGGAGCTCAAGAAAGCTCTCCAACCATAGAAGAAGTTCTTTATTACATTAAACACAATCAATAAGATCAACATCTTAAAATATCAGTTCTTTAAGAGGATAGAAAAAATAAATAAAAGCGCTTACAAAAAGGGTTTATTTTCTACTGTCTATGATGTATAATCATAGTAGAGAGATAAAGGAGATATGCCATGGATAAAAAATATAGTGCAGAACCTTATCGCATTAAAATGGTTGAACCAATCAAAGAGACTTCGAGACAAGAACGTGAAATGCTACTTAAAAATGCTGGGTATAACCCTTTTTCTTTGAAGAGCGAAGATGTTTATATCGATTTACTTACTGATTCTGGAACTGGAGCTATGAGCCAGGAACAATGGGGAGCAATGATGGTTGGCGATGAGGCTTACGCTGGGAGCAGAAGTTTTTTTAAACTTGAAAGTGTCGTAAGAAATATCACAGGATATCAATACTTTATGCCTGTTCACCAAGGTAGAGGAGCTGAACAAGTCCTTTTACCTCAGTTAGTGACAAAAAAAGGTATGTATTATATTTCCAATATCCATTTTGATACCACAAGAGCACATGTTGAGCTTGCTGGAGCAAGAGCACTAGACTGTGTGATTGAGGCTTGTTTTGATATAGATTTAGATCATCCCTTTAAGGGAAACTTTGACTTAGATCAACTTGAAAGAATTATCAATTCAAAAGGTAAAGAAAATATAGCTGGAATCATCATGACCATTACAAACAACTCAGCTGGTGGTCAGCCTGTAAGCATGGAAAATCTAAGAGCTGTCAAACAAATAGCCAATAAATATCAAATTCCTACCATCATTGATGGAGCAAGATATGCTGAAAATGCCTTTTTCATTAAACAAAGAGAAAAAGGATATGAAGATAAAACAATCATCGATATTGCTCGTGAAGAGTGCAGTTATGCTGATATCTTCTTAATGAGTGCTAAAAAAGATGGTCTTGTCAATATGGGTGGGATTATTGCTATTAAAGATAATGAAGAACTATTTAATAAATGTAAAGTTACAGTCATTCCTTATGAAGGATTTCCAACATATGGTGGTATGAACGGTAGAGATATGGAAGCACTCTCTGTTGGTCTTATGGAAGGACTAGATGAACGCTATTTAAGACATAGAACTGATCAGGTTAGATATTTAGGTGATAAGCTCAAAGCAGCTGGTGTCCCTATTCAATACCCTATTGGAGGTCATGCAGTCTTTGTCGAATGTAAGAGATTCGCACCACACATCCCTTCATATCAATTTCCTGCATTATCTGTCACGAATGCTATTTATTTAGAAGCCGGTATTAGAGCAGTTGAAATAGGATCATTACTTTTAGGTAGAGATCCTGATACCCATGAAAACAAAGTCTCAGAAATGGAATTGATGAGATTGACTATTCCCAGACGTGTTTACACATATAAACACATGGATGTTGTTGCTGATGCCGTGATTCATGTGTATCAGCATCGTCATGAGCTTAAAGGCTACGAATTTGTTTATGAATCACCAATTCTTAGACATTTCACCTCAACATTTAAACCGATAGGAGGATTAAAATGATTGCTTACTTAGTCGTTGGATTAATTATTCTCATGTTTACCTTAGATGTCATTGTTTCACTTTTAAATTATAATTATAGAAATAAACCAATACCTGAAAATGTTAAAGATATTTATGATAAAGAACAATACCAAAAATGGTTGAATTACACGATGGATCAAATGAGATTTGGACTCATTAAGAAAGTGTTCGACACTTTGTTAATGGTAGGACTTCTTGTATTTGGATTCTTTGGAACTTTAGAAGGATGGACCAATGGTTGGTTTACAAGCCCAACACTGAGAACTTTGTCTTTTCTTGGTGTCATTTTAATTGGATTATCATTGATCAATATACCTTTCAGTTACTACTTAACATTTGTTATTGAAGAAAAGTATGGATTCAATAAAACAAAGAAAAAGACTTTCTTCTTTGATTTTGTTAAAAATCTACTATTAATGACCGTTCTAGTTGGTGCAGTAATTGCATTATTCAGTTTCTTATATTTACAATTTTCAGATAGCATTTGGTTGTTTATCTTATTTGCATGGCTTGCTTTATCTGTGATTATCGTTTTAATGTTTATTCTCAATGTTAAAGTGTTTGTTAAATTATTTAATAAGCTATCTCCACTTCCCGAAGGTGAACTTAGAACAAGAATTGAAGCCATGGCAAAAGAAGTTGGTTTTGAGGTTAAAGCGATATCTAGCATGGATGCTTCAAAAAGATCAACTAAGCTCAATGCATTCTTTAGTGGATTGGGTAAGACAAGAGAAGTTGTCTTATTTGATACTTTGATTGAAAAATTATCTGATGATGAAATACTTTCAGTATTAGCTCATGAACTAGGACATGCCATGCATAAGGATGCTCCACGTATGATATTAGAGCGAATCATTGTATTTGGTTTATATGCAGCTATCATCGGATTTATTATGCAATCTATATCACTTGCTACTGCATTTGGTTTATCAGGTATTCATTTAGGATTTGGGTTGATCTTGTTTACTATTTTAATTGAACCTATTGATTTCATCTTAGGTGTACCTTTGAACTACTTAAGTAGAAAAGCTGAATATGCTGCCGATGCCTTCTCTACCAAATATGTGGATAAGAAGCATATGATGTCGGCATTACGCATCTTAGTGACTGAAAATTATGCAAACTTGAATCCACATCCTATCTACATTTTATTGCATTACTCACATCCTGCAATCCCCGATCGTTTAGGAGCACTTGAAAAACTATGAAGGAGCAATTATGAATAAATATAGAATTTTAGCAATCAATCCAGGATCTACATCAACAAAACTAGCAATCTATGAAAATGAAAAACTCATTTATAATTATAGTGTCAGACACGATTCAAAAGTGATTAATCAATTTGAACACATCATAGATCAATATGATTTTAGAATGAAGTCCATCATGGAAGCTCTTCTTGATTCAAAAATCGATTTATCAACAGTTGATGCTATTGTTGGTCGTGGCGGTATGCTAAAGCCTATCGAAGGTGGAACATATGAAGTCAACGATGAAATGGTTGATTATATGAAAAAGGCACCTCGTGGTGAGCATGCCTCAAATTTAGGATGTGTGATTGCCAAAAATCTAGCAGATCAATACAAAATACCGAGCTACATCGTTGATCCAGTTGCAGTTGATGAGATGGATGATATCGCAAGATATACAGGTATGCCAGAAATTCAAAGAGTCAGCTTATTTCATGCGCTTAATCAAAAAGCAGTTGCCCTAAAGGCGAGTAAGGATTTAAATAAGAAATATCAAGATTTAAATCTGATAATTGCTCACTTAGGCGGTGGGATTAGCGTTGGAGTTCATAAAAAAGGCAGAGTCATCGATGTTAATAATGCATTAGATGGTGATGGACCAATGTCACCAGAGCGTAGCGGTTCAGTACCACTAGGTCCACTTTATAAAATGGCTTTATCTGGAAAATACACACTCAAAGAAATTCAAAGAAAAAACTATGGACAAGGTGGACTAGTTGCTTATCTAGGAACAAACGATGGGACCGAAATCAGAAAAAGAATTCTTTCTGGTGATGAAAAAGCAAAGTTTATTTATGAAGTCATGTGCTATCAGATTGCAAAAGAAATTGGTAGTTGCAGCACAGTTCTTAAAGGAAATGTTGATGCAATCATCATCACAGGTGGTCTTGCTTATGACACGATGACAATCAATTTGATTAAAGAAAGAGTTGATTTTATTGCACCTGTGCTTGTTTATCCAGGTGAAGATGAAATGGAAGCTTTAGCCTATGGTGCTTATCGAGTACTTAAAGGCGATGAAAAAGCAAAAATATATAAGTAGGTGATCTTATGATTAGAACAATGCAAGATATTGTTAAAAGAGCGCAATTATTAGAAAGAAAAAAGGCTGTCGTTGCAGTAGCAAATGATGAGCACGTGTTAGAAGCTGTTCATATGGCAACACTTGATCACATCATTGAAGCCATCTTGATAGGTAATGAAAAAGAAATAAAGGAAATCATGTTCAACTTGCATATGGATTATCATCAATATCAAATTATCGATATTTCAGATCCTACGCTAGCTTGCGAAGAAGCGGTTAAGATGATTAGCAGTAACAAAGCTGATATCCTAATCAAGGGTCTAGTTGATTCAGCTATTATCCTTCGTGCTGCATTAGATAAAGAGTTTGGGATGAGAACTCCCAACCGTATTTCTCATGTCAGTGTGATGGAAATACCCACCTATCACAAGATCTTATTGATGAGTGATGGGGCAATGAATATTGCTCCCGATGTAGAAATCAAACATGAGATCATTGAAAATGGAGTTGCTATCGCTCATGCTTTAGGCATTAAAAATCCTAATGTAGGATGTATTGCTGCAGTAGAAAAGGTAAATCCTAAGATGCAAGCAACTTTAGATGCACAAGAATTAATCATTAGAAATCAAAATGATAGAATCAAAGGATGCATCGTTGGTGGTCCATTTGCTATGGACAATGCCATCAATAAAGAAGCAGCAATTCATAAAGGTATCTTGGATCCTATGGCTGGAGATGTTGATTTTCTCTTAATGCCACAAATTGAATCAGGTAATATATTTTATAAGAGCATGATGTTTTTAGGCAATGCAAAAAGCGCTAGCGTTATTGCAGGTGCTAAAAAACCGATTGTACTTACAAGCAGAGCAGATTCAAAGGAAAGCAAATACTATAGCATTGCATTAGCAGCTTTAGTTGCAGATCATCATTAAAAAAACCTTCCAAACGAAGGTTTTCTTTTTTTATATTATCTTAAAAATTAATCAATAGGAACTTGAATGACTTTGAGTCCATTTGATCTCAAGCTTTTTACTTCAACTTCAGATGCGAACACATCAGTAATCAAATAATCTAATTGAGAAATCGATCCTGATAAGAAGCTATGAATCTTTCCAACTTTATTTTTATCTGCTAAAACAAATTTCATTCCTACAGTATTTTTAAGCATCACTTCATTAATGGCTACTTCCTGTAAGACAGCAGTTGTGAATCCGCCTTCAGCAGATATACCGCTACAACCTAAGAAAGCTTTAGCAGCTTTAACTCTGTTTAGATTGTTGATAGCAAAATCACCTACAAGTGATTCCTTTGGCATTCTTAATTCACCACCAGTAAGTACAACAAACA
>JAIPGC010000061.1 GCA_021736335.1 Acholeplasmataceae bacterium
CCAAAAATCCAGTTATAGGTGTCAGAAGTTTTTCGGATGATCCCAAAATGGTTAGTGATTATGGAACAGCTTTTATGAAGGGATTACAAGAGAATATCATTGCAACTGGTAAGCATTTTCCAGGTCATGGTGATACGCATTTAGATTCTCATTTAGCACTACCACAGGTTTTATATGGTATGGACAGACTTAATCAAATTGAGCTTGTACCGTTTAAGAGAGCAATTAATCAAGGTATCAAAGCAATCATGAGCTCACATATTGATTTTCCAGCATTAACTGAAAATGGACTACCAACAACACTCTCAAAGAAATGCTTAACTGGTTTTCTCAGAGGAGAACTTGGGTTTGAAGGTTTAATTGTAACTGATGGTATGCAGATGAAAGCAATCCAAGATAACTATACAACAGTAGGTGGCTCATTGATGGCACTTGAAGCAGGGGCAAACATCGTTTGCATATGCCATTCCGAAGAATTGCAAATTCAAGCAACTCAAAGAGTTTATGAAGCTGTTGTTCATAATGAATTATCCCTTGATCTGATTAATGAACGTGTTAATAGAGTATTAAAATATAAATCTGAGCTTGATGTGCCAGATCTAAATCTAAAGTATGATCAGATTAAAGAGATTGTTCTAGATAAGACTACAAAGGCATTTGCATATCAAGTAGTTGAAGATGCAGCAACACTTGTCAAAGGACATCCACTTAGACTCAAAGAAAACGCATTATTTGTAGGTATCTTGCCAAAAGCTACAACCATAGCAGATGAAACCGATGGAGAGCATCACTTGATTAAAGATATCAAAAGAGAACTTCCAGGTTTAGAAACCCTAGTCATATCTGTTGATCCAAGTGATCCTGAGATTGAACTAGTCTTGGAGAAATCCAAGAACTATCAACAAGTCATCTTGACGACATTTAATGCTAATATTTATCAATCTCAGATCAAATTAGTCAATCTTTTATCAAATCAAAAATGTGAGCTTCATGTCATTTCAATGAGAAACCCATATGATTTGTATTACACAAAACAAATTAAGAATAATATATGTCTTTATGAATACACACCAAATTCTATTCAGGTATTGATGAATTATCTGAAAGGAGATGTTTCCCTTCTTGGGAAACTACCGGTACATTATGAATAAATATATTATTGGTATTGATGGCGGTGGCACAAAAACATTAGGTGTTTTATACAATTTTGAAGGTGTTGAATTAAACAGAGTTGAATTTGGGTTTTCTAATTTCTCAATGGGCGAAGAAGAAGCAAAACAAAATATTGAGAAAACTTTGGATGAATTATGTAAAAATCTTGAAGAAGATAGAGAGCTCTATATTCAAATGGGAATTGCTGGTATTTCGAAATTAAGAGAACAAAATCTCTATAAAGCCAAGTTAGAAACAATGTTTAACGCACAAGTTAGTTTGGATTCTGATGCATTAATAGCATTATATTCAGTTAAGAAAGATCAAAATGTCAATGTGATATTAGTGATTGGTGGCACAGGAAGTGTTCTTATGATTGGGGAAGATGATCATGTGCAAATTGTTGGTGGATTTGGACATTTGCTAGGTGATGAAGGTTCAGCATATCATCTTGTGACATCTGCCTTGAAAAAAATTATTGAAGACAAAGAAAGTAACCAACCTGATACGGATCTTTCCATCCAAATCTTAAAGGAAATTAAAGCACCAGATTATCAAGCGATTAAAGATTTTGTTTATAACGAAAACAAGAAAACCATCGCTGGATTATCTAGATTCATTGCTAATAGAGCGTTAAATCATGATCCAGATGCAATTGAATTATTTATCCAAGAAGGTCAGTTTTTAGCAAAACAAACACTTAATGCTTATCATAAGATAAAAAATAAGCAAGACGTTATTATCGCACTAAGAGGAGGGTTTCTCTTAAGTGCACCTTATGTGAAGGAAACACTTATAAAGGAATTAGGAAAGCATATAAAGGATTATCAAATAGATATCCATCAGGTAGAACCTGTTATTGGAGCTTATTATTTAGGTTTTTTAAAACTTTCCAAGAGGTGAGAATATGATTGATATAAGCAAAATAAGTACTGAAAAAAGAAATAAGAAAACAAAAAATATCGATATCGTATCAACTGGAGAAATGTTGAGGCTACTTAACGATGAGGATAAAACAGTTCCATTAGCTGTTGAAAAAGCAATTCCTCAGATTGAGAAAGTTGTTGATATTGTTACTGAAACTTTTGCAAAAGGTGGAAGGCTATTTTACATTGGTGCAGGAACAAGTGGTAGATTAGGTGTTTTAGATGCTAGTGAGTGTCCACCAACTTATGGTGTGCCAAATGATATGGTCATTGGAATCATCGCTGGAGGGGATACTGCACTTAGAACTTCAATTGAAGGTATTGAAGACTCAAAAGATGCTGCAAGAAAAGATTTAGAATCATATCGATTGACAAAAGATGATGTTGTCATCGGTATTGCTGCGAGTGGTAGAACACCTTATGTCATTGGTGGTATCGAATATGCAAATAGCTTAGGATGTGAAACTGCGTGTATCACTACAAGTGCGGATTCTGAGATTGCTCAAGTTGCAAAACACCCAATTGAAGCGATTACTGGTGCTGAACCTGTTACAGGCTCTACAAGAATGAAATCTGGTACGGCTCAAAAGATGATTCTAAATATGATTACGACCTCTTCCATGGTTAAAATTGGTAAAGTTTATGAGAATCTAATGATTGATGTTCAAATGAGCAATGATAAATTAATCTCAAGAGCACAAAAAATCGTGATGGAAGTCACAGGAGTTTCACCTGAAGTTGCACTAGAATATTTGAAAAAATATAATTCTGTTAAATATGCAATATTTGCCATTATGTCAAAAATAGAAGATAAAGAAAAAATCGCAAAGTTGCTTGATACGCACAACGGTAATATTAGAGAGTCATTAAAAACAACAAAAACATAAAGAAAAACAAGAAGGTGAATTTATGAAAGTCATCATATGTAAAAATTATGACGAGATAGCTAGAAAAGCGACATCCATGGTCATTCAAGAAATCAAGAAAAATCCCCAATTAAATATTGGTCTAGCAACGGGTTCATCACCTCTTGGTCTCTATAAAAATCTTATTGATGCATATAAAAACAACGAAATCTCATTTAGTGGTGTAACATCATATAATCTTGATGAATATATCGGAATTGATCGTTCTCATCCACAGAGTTATTATCGTTTTATGTTTGAAAATCTATTTAAACACATTGATATCAAACCAGAAAACATACATCTTCCCAATAATGATCTTACGCAGATTGATCATATCGCCAATGATTATAATCAAATCTTGCATGAAAATCCTTTGGATTTACAGATTTTAGGCATTGGAAGTAATGGACATATTGGATTTAATGAACCTGGTACTCCACTTGAAAGCGAAACATTTATCGTTACCTTGGATGAACAAACTAGAAAAGATAATTCAAGATTTTTCAAAAGTATTGAAGAAGTACCACAATATGCTATAACCATGGGTATTAAAAATATCATGTATTCGAAAAAGATTATTTTAATTGCATCAGGAAAAGAGAAAGCAAAAGCTATCCATAAAATGATTACAGGTAAAATAACCAAGGAGTTCCCTGCTTCAATCTTGCAGCTGCATCCAGATTGCACAATCATCTTAGATCATGAATCTGCATCACAATTATCATAAGTGTATCTAATTCATTAGATGATGTGATATAATATTTAACGAGGTGGAACACATATGGCTTGGAGCAATGAAACATATTTAATCGGTGAAAAAACCAAAGTTGAAGGCGAAAAAGGAATGGGTGTTATAACACGCATTGATAAAGAACGCGGTCTAATTTATGTTCTCTACAAGAGAATGAGAGAAGAAGCTTATCCATATCCAGAAGCATTAGACCAAGGTAAATTGAAACCTGAAGTAACAAAAAGATAAACACTTTTAGTGTTTCTTTTTTTAGGTAAATATATGGGAAAGAAATTTATATTGTTTTGGAAAAACTTCTTTATCATGGTATGGGAAATTATTAAGAGCATGAAATCTATTCGAGGATTGATTTCCCTTTTTATTGCTTATATGATCTTCCATGGTTGGGCACTTATTTTTTTCATTATAGGGTTATTAAGTGGTAATGGTTGGTTCTTAGGAATAGGTAGTGCTGTGATGCTCTTTTGGTTTGGTCCGGGTACACCGGTTATACCTTTAATTATTGTTACAGCATTTATTATTCAAAGATATATTTTAATGGATCAATCAAATAAAATATCTGTCAAACAAAAGTGGATTGAACTCAACGAAAAAAAGATTAAACCATAAACAAAAAAGGAGATTGGTGCTATGAAATTGATTAAAAGATTGCTCGTTTTAATTATTGTGCTTGCTTTAGCGCTTGTTATTGGTGTCATCATCATCGCAAGATCAGTAGCTGTAGAGGTTACAGATGAGGATTTACCTCAAGATGTTTACATGGAAACGGGAGATTTACTGACCATTGCTGAGCTTAATTTAGCAAATCTTGTGTTTGCTGATGAACAAGATCAATTTACAATCATAGAAGAGTTCATGAACTATATACTTCTAGATTCAATACGTACGAATATAAACAGTGCATATGATCCTTTAGGAGACCTGAACACTGATAATGCGAACTATGTCATAAGTGATGGTGCATTTTATATCGATTATGTATATGCTGAACTTAACGATACAGATCAAATGGTTATTTGCATAAGTTTTGGTACAGACCAATATTATCAGATGCACTCCGCACTATATTTAACCTTTGATATCGATATTGAAATTGTTTTGCTTAATATCAATGTTGTCTTGACATTATCTGAATATAGAATTGCAGATAAAGAATTATCAATGAGAATTCTTGATTTTGTATTTGATAAACTTGATAAGAGTACAATTGAAGATAGCATGACTTTTGGTACCCTAGACTTAGATGAATATACCTTCACCATTTCACTTATCGGTTAATATCATATAATGATTAATTGATAGATCAGTATAAAATCGTGTTAAAATATATGTAGTGTTAATCGTTAGATGGAGGAAACAATAATGATTTTTAGTCCAATAAAAATTAAAGAATATGAAATTAAAAATAGAGCCGTTATGCCCCCAATGTGTATGTATAGTGCCAATGAGGAAGGATTTGTTAATGATTTTCATGTCGTTCATTATGGAACTAGAGCCATAGGTGGTGTTGGTCTCATTATTCAAGAAGCTACTGCAGTTCTTCCGGATGGAAGAATTACCGTGAATGACTTAGGTATTTGGAGTGATGATCATATTTTGGGGCTTAAACACATTGTTGATGTCATTCATATGAACGGAAGCATTGCTGGTATTCAAATCAATCATGCAGGACGCAAGGCAAAAGTAGAAAACCCAATTGGTCCATCGGCAATTACCTATGGTGGTGATTACAAAATGCCAAAAGAGATGACCATAGATGATATCAAAGAAGTTGTAGAAGCATTTAAGGATGCTGCAAGACGTGCTGATCAAGCAGGATATGATTTATTGGAAATACACGGTGCTCATGGATACCTTATTTTTGAATTTTTATCACCATTGTCAAATCAAAGAAAAGATCAATACAAAGATGGTAAGATTTTCTTAAGAGAAGTCATGGAAGCTGTAACCAGTGTCTGGCCAAAAGATAAGATGCTTGTACTTCGTGTTTCTGCACATGAATATATTGAAGGTGGAGTGACACCAGAATCCATATCTGAAGCTATCAATTATGTCAAAGATTTAGGTTTAGATTTAATTGATGTCAGTTCTGGTGGTAATGTATTGGTAAAAATCAAAGCATTTCCTGGATATCAACTGGATTTAGCAAAGAAAGTTAAGGAGCTTACTGGATGTAAGGTCATCGGAGGTGGTCTCATTACAGATCTCAGTTTAGCATCAAATGCTATAGGATCAGAAAGATGCGACATGGTTTATTTTGGAAGAATCCTGTTGAGAGAACCATATTTGTTAATTAATCATGCAAGTGATTTGGGGTATGAGATTAAGTATCCAGAACCCTATATAAGAGGTAAAAAATGAAGGTATTGATGCATATGTGCTGTGCACCTTGCGCAGTATATCCTGTTCAAACGATGAAAGAAAAGGGTATTGAAATTGATGGATTATACTATAATCCAAATATTCATCCTTTTGAAGAATTTCAAAAAAGAGAAGAGAACGTTGAAAAGCTTGCTGAAAAGGAAGGTTTTTTAGTTCATTATCTACCTGATTTTAAGGAAGACCTGTGGTTGGCTCTTGAATCTAAAGATCAAAGCAGATGTAATATGTGTTACGAAATGAGATTAAAGAAAGCTTTTGAATTTGCCAAAGAGCATGGATATGATGCAGTAACTACATCTTTATTAGTAAGTCCTTATCAACAGCATGATGTCATAATCGATATAGCCTTAAAGTATGCAAAAATCTACAATATTCCATTCTATTATGAAGATTTTAGACTGGGTTACAGAGAAGGTCAAAAATTAGCAAAAGAATACGGATTGTATTGTCAAAGATATTGTGGCTGCATTTTATCACTTAAAGAAAGAATGAACGAAATCAAACAAGCTTTATAATACAAGATTTTAACTATTCATTTGATGCGGATAATCACTATCTGCATTTTTTTTATTTGATGTATTGACAATTTTTAACAACTATTATACAATGAATAGTAGTAGACATCATATTACACTGAAAATAGAGGAGGTTACTTTATGCAAATGATTATCTATGGGTTTCTATGGATTATCTTCATACATATCATTTTGAATAAAAGCCTTAGACTCACTCTTAAAAAGTCAATGTTAATCGTTCAATTGATTTCACTTACGCTTATAACATATAAATCTTTTGAGTATGGATTTTTCTGGATTCAAGGGGATTTTACCAAAATGCCTGTTGAATATTCTGCTATAACATACATTTTGTTTTCAATCACTTTTATATTTAATATCAAGTTTTTAAAACCATTTGTTACTTTTGCTGCATTTCTATCAGGCATTGGATATTTAGTTACATTTCCATTTTTAGGTGGTGCATTTATAGAAGGCAATGGATTAACTACAACTTTATTGGCTCTATTTAATCACAGTTTATTATATCTAGGTAGTATGATAGCAATGAAGCATAAGTTCTATTCAATAGAAAGCAGGAAATCAATCCTTATTTGCACTTTGCTAGTAGTAGCATATTCGATTACAATGCAATACTTGATTAATTTTGATGGGAAGTACCTCTTTATATATATGGTATTAGATGGTAGAATATTGTATCAACTATTTAATCAAATGGATATCGATGGATTCATTTTTCTACCGTACAATTTACTAATTATCTCAATTTATTTGGGCATGATATCCATTTTTTATAAAGTTAACATAAAAGTCTATGAATTCTATCACAAGATTGTACCAGAATTGAGAACAAGAGAGGTAATCAAACATGAACATACAGTATAAAAAAGGTGTATTGGATCTACTTGTTTTATCGATGTTGGAAAAAAAGGATCAATATGGTTATGATATTTCAGATACATTAAGTGAGAAAATTAGTTTATCACCTGGTACCGTTTATCCGATCTTGAGGAAGCTAAAGGATGATGGATATGTCACGACATATTTATCTGAAACCAGTGGTGGACCAGCTAGAAAATATTATAAATTAACACAAAGTGGTAAACAGAAATTAATAGAATCGAAAAAAGAATGGACTGATTTTGTGAAAACCACACTTGAGATCCTGGAGGTTAAATAAAATGACTAGACAAACATTTATTAAAGAATTATCTGATGGGCTAAAAAAAATGGGGACATCCGATATTGAAGAAATTATCAAAGATTATGAAATTCATTTTGACAATGAAATAGAAAAAGGGAAAACAGAAGAAGAGATTTCGAGAGAATTAGGAAAAATCAATGACATCTTGCTTGATTTTCAAATAGAAAAACCAAGTACTGAAGTTATCAAGAGAATGTCGATTTATTCAGTTGTTTTATCGGACATCATCATTTATTTAGGAATGCTTTCTTTATATCTGGTTAATTTATCTATTATCATTTTGTCTTTAGGGAGTTTCCTACTAGGAATCTATTTCTTATTATCAATGAATTACTTAGAATTCATACCTATAATGGAACCTGTGTTTGGTCAATTGTTAGGTTTTATGTTTATTTCACTTGCTGCTTTATCTTTTGGAACAACTGCAATACTCTTTAGATTTTTAAATACACTCATGAAAAAATTGAGCAGATGGCATAAAGTAGTTTTAAAAGGTGTTATCAATAGAGAAGTGATTTCCTTTAATCAATCGAAACTCATCAAACAAATCACATTGTGGAGTGGAATTATCGTTACAGTTTTGATCATTGTGACATATATTATAGGTGTTAACATTGCTGAAAATCCTCAATTTTGGCATGAATGGAATTGGTTTGAGTAGATGACAACAAAAAAAGAAAAACTTCTATTTAAAGAAATGACAAGAAGTAAAAAACAAATGAATGATCAGGATGCTTTAAATTTACTAATCAACGGAAGATTTGGTGTTTTAGGAACTATTTCAGATAATGGGTATCCATATACGACACCTATGAATTATGTTTATTTTGATAACAAGATATATTTCCATAGTGCTAAAATTGGGCATAAAATCGACAATATCAATCAAAATGAAAAAGTATCTTTTACTGTTATTGGTGAGGAATCTATCATAGAAGAAGAATTAACATCGCATTACAAAAGTGTGACCTTATTTGGGAGAGCTAAGGTTATTCCCGGTAACAAAGATATATTATTTTCTTTGGTAAAAAAGTATGCAATGAAGATGTTTGATGAAAGCAAACAATCCATAGAAGAAGATTATCACCACACATCAATTATAGAAATTACAATAGAACATATGACTGGAAAAGAAAGCGATTAAGGCATCTATATAAAATTAAAAAAAAAAGCAAGCAGGTTCATCTCTGCTTGCTTTTATCATTTACCACTTTTATCGATCATACATTCTAGAATATATCTTTCTGCTGTTCTCAATAGGCGTTGCTTTACAGACATTATAATAAAATGGTTGTGTTCTTTCACTCACACCACCTATGATAGCATAAGCATATCCATCAAAATACATAGCCTCAAGACAATGAATAATTAAAGACGCTCCAATCCCTTTTCTTCGATGATTTTCATCAACACCCATTGGTCCGAAGAATCCTTTAGCTGTAGCATCATAACATGCAAATCCAATGATTTGTTGCCCAAATGTTGCTATATAACATGATGGGTTAGTCTTATATAATGCGGATTTAACTTCTGATGCCCACCTTGGCGAAAATCGTTCAGTAATAA
>JAIPGC010000062.1 GCA_021736335.1 Acholeplasmataceae bacterium
CCAACACCATCAACGTAAGGTTCATTATCAAGTTCTTCTTGACTTGCAGAGCCAATATTGAGAGAAACTTCAATTTTTGTTCCATTTTTGGTTAATGGTTTGACATCGATATATTTCTTGACGATTTCTTGTTTAAATAAGTATTCTTTTTGCTTGTTCTTATATGTTTCAATTGTTTCTGTATCTGGATTAATGATGATATTGCCTTTGATGGCATCAACAATCATCCATTCATTTTGCTTGACTTCCTCTAATAGATGTTCAACACCAAGAATTGCAGGAATTTCATAACTCTTTGCAATAATCGCTGTATGTGAGGTCATACCACCTACTTCAGTAATGATTGCTTGAACATTTTTTCTATCCAAGGTTGCTGTATCTGAAGGATATAAATCTTGTGCAATAACGATAGATGGTTGATCTAATAATGAAAGATTGAGTTCAGGTACACCATCAGAGATACGAAGTAGTCGGTTTCTGACATCCTTTAAATCGGCAACACGCTCTTTGATCAATAGATCATCAACTTGCGAAAGCATGTCAATAAACATATCATACACATTTTTAATTGCATAGCGATGTGAATAGTGCATATCAGTAATCAGGTTATTCACTTCTTCAATGACTGCAACATCGCTTAATATTTCAAGATGTGCACCAAAGATTTTTGATTTTTCATCGTTTTTCTCTTCGAGGAAACTTTGAATCTTCGTAATCTCAATTCTTGCCTGTTCTTTAGTATTGATGTATTTTTCTAACTCTGATTCTACCAAAGATGCATCAACAATTTCTTCTTCAATATTTGGAATGTACTGCTTATAAATATAAGCTCTACCGATGCCAATACCTTTTGATACTGCATTACCCTTTTTAATTGATTTCATGAATTCATCGCTCCTTCAATTTCCTCTTTTAAGAACGTATAAGCTTTTTTGATATTGTTACGCCAATTTTTCTTGTCATTATGCCAAAATTCAGCAACATATAGAAAAACATTTTGACTGATTAACTCTTTTAAGCATGCTTGATAATTTGTATGTCCTTTGCCAAACATCAAATTTCTAAAAACATTGGGTTTGGTTTCTTTTAAATGTGCAGCTACAATATGCCCCTTACCATTTTTCAAGTCTAATATAACATCATCTGGATTATGCTCTGCAGCATTCGTTAGGTTTCCTATGTCGGGATAAACCTTAAGGTATGGGCTTTGAACATAGTTCACATATTTCATGGCTTTCGTGACTGTATTCATAAAGCTTGTTTCCATGGTTTCAAAAGCAAGAACCACACCATATGTGGACGCTATTTTGACTGACTGCTCTAAATTCTTTAAAAAATTGATTTGTGTCTGCTTATTAGAAGTCTGATAGTATTCGTCATACCCAGCAATTTGTATATATCTAACGCCTAAACGATGTGCAAGTACAATGGCTTTTTCCATGATTTCAAGACTTTGTTTGGAAACGATTGGATCTTCACTGCCAAGTGGATATTTCCGGTGACCACTTAGACATATAGACTGAATGAAGACATCTTCTTTTTCCATTTGGTGTCTCATTTGCTTGATTTCATCCATTGAGTAGTCGAGTCTTTTTAGTTTCTCATCAGTTTCATCAACTGAAAGTTCTAGAAAATCAAATCCTGATTTTTTAGTGATCCTTAGTTTTTGAGAGAATGACAATTCATTAGGCATTGATTTTTCATAGAGTCCTAATTGATATGTTTTCATTTCTTCTTACCCTGACCATAATAGGCATTTTTACCATGCTTACGTAAATAATGCTTATCCATCAAGTATTGTGGGATAGGCTTAACATCAGGATTAATGCTTTCTGTGATTGAATTCATTTTTGCAACTTCTTCAATCACTACGGCATTGTGTACAGACTCATCGGCGCTTTTGCCAAATGTAAAGACTCCATGTCCTTGAAGTAAAATACCCGGGGTAGCAAGTATATCTTTATGTTTAAAGGATTCTACAATAAGTTTTCCAGTATTCTTTTCATAATCTTCTTCAATTTCTTCTTTTGTCAAAACACGCACACACATCACATCACCATAAAAGTAATCAGCATGAGTGGTTCCTAATGAACGAATAGGTTTTCCTGCTTGAGCATAGGCGGTTGCATAAGTGCTATGAACATGACAAATACCTAAAACTAAAGGAAATGCCTTATAGACTTCTAGGTGCGTCTTTGTGTCACTTGAAGGATTAAGTTTTCCTTCAATGATGTTGCCATCTAAATCTAAGACAACCATATGATCAATTGTCAAATCTTCATAGTTCACACCTGAAGGTTTGATGACGATGTAATTTGTGTCAAGATCACGTTGTGAAACATTGCCCCATGTGAATTTGACAAGATCATATTTTGGTAATAATTGATTTGCTTTTAAAACTTTTTGTTTTGTTTCTAGAAGCATTTCATCACCCCTTATTTTCTATTTGATGATATATGCAGCTGCTTGATGAATAGTATTATTAGCAGCAATGATAATATCTTTATCTTCTTCATTAATGACAACGATATTGGCTGTTCCAATATTCTCATCGATTACTGTGATTTCAAAATTTCTCTTTTTCTGATTGTATTCAATATAGAAAAGTTCAGCGTTCAATCTTCTGATACCACAAACAAAAACAGGTTTTCCTCTAAGTGTTGTGCCACATATTGCATGAGCAAATTCCACAGGTCTAGGAACGGTATAAATGATTTCATATTTGCCATCTATTTCTTTATAGATGTGCATCTGATTGCCGTGGAATGGCTCAATAGAAAGAATTTCTTGGTTTCCATCACCATCGATATCAAATACAGCAACATCACTTACTCTTGTTTTAATGATGTGGTGAATCACCCATTGTTCATTTGCTGCTTGTGGTGGAATGAACACAAACACACCTTCATCTGAAGTGATATAAGCAGCTTTTTTACCCTGATAAGTCGCTTGATAATAGCCGTGATTATGCGTAAGATTTTCTAGTATTGGTTTAACTGTCATACCATGAGAAAGATCATCTGGTAAGATACCAACAAATACCTTTCCTGGATCAGACCAGTCTTCTCTTTCAGTTTTTGATGTGCATAATGCAGCACCAATAAAATGTTTCACACCAGCTACTTCGATGATATCAAAACGGTGTAGATAAGGTAGAGATATGAAATCGCTAACTTCAAATCCATCACCTTTTGGCACAACATGAACGACCTTAGCGGTTAATCCATTAAATCCTGGAAAGAAATTCTGAACAGCTAAAAACTCACCATTGGTATCTGGGAGTTCAATGATTGACATAGTCCCACCAGCTTTTTCCCAAACGATTTTTTTCTCTTTAAAATCTTTTCCATGATAAGCAGCACACATACCATCAACAGCTTCACTTGCTATGATAGCGTGCAAATCTCCATTAATTCTAACACTCCCTGTTGAATATGCCCGATACATTTCATCTAATATAATTTTTTCTATTTTCATGTCTTGTCCTCTTATAATAGTAGTTCTTTGATTGCATATGCAATCCCTTCATCATCATTGGATAATGTGATAAAATCTGCATATTTTAATGCATTTTTTGTTCCATTGGACATGACAACACTTATACCAGCAACTTCTAACATGCTGATATCATTATCATAATCTCCAAAAACACAAACCTGTTCAATTCCTATATTCATGTATTCAGCAATTTTCTTAACTGCTTCACCCTTGCTGACACCAACTGCTGAAATATCCACATACCCCTCACCTGATGTCATGTGGATCAATTTTGTATTTTGATCAACGAATCGTTGCACTTTTTTTGTTTTCGTTGAATTTGTTTCGTAAATTAATAATTTCTCAATACCTTCATAATGATCAATACCTTGCTCATATATGACGATATCAATAGGTTCTGAATTTTGTTCTACCGCATGTTCATTATATAAATTAAACTTAGCGAGTCTAGCACTATAGTCCTGAAAATAACATGCATTTCTTTTTAATATATTACATTCAATATGATTTTCAACACAAAACTCAACAACTTTTCTTGAATCTTCTGGATTAGTAAACAATTGTTGTATTGGCAAATTGGTAGAAAGATCATCGATTGCAGCACCATTTGAGGAAATAACAAAATCCTTCAAATTTAAATCTTCATAGAAACTCTTAAGCATCGTGAAGATTCTTCCTGAAGCAATTGCTATCTTAATCCCTTTTTTTCTTAATTCATTTATTGCTAGTTTGCTGTGATATGATATCTTACTTTTGCTGTTTAAAAGTGTACCGTCTAAATCAAAAACAACAAGTTTAACATCCTTGCCTTTTTCTTTAAGTAATTCTAGTTCCATGTTGTTGACCTCTTATCAAAAATAGATTTTAGCCGAGTTAAAAAGACGACTAAAAGATTATTTGTGGGCAATGGAATTCCATCGCCCACAAACATTTTATCTTATTTTTTATATTTTTCGACAATACCAGCTGCAATAATTTTTTCTTCTGCTTCTGCTTGCGACATTATATTTCGCAATCCAATGACGATAGCACCTTTATCAATAGCTTGTTGAAACATACTGATGAATGTTAATGGACAGAAAACTACATCATATTGCAATGCGGAACTCTTGCCTTCAGAAAGCGAACAATGATGGATTTTTTGGACAGGTACTTCTAATTTCTTAAACACCTTTTCCACATTAATTTTCATAAGCAAACTTGAACCTGCACCGTTTGCACATGCTACTAAAACCTTGATCATAAATTCGTCTCCTTTCAAAAAACGTTTTTAACTATATATAATACTATTATACTCTTAATTCCTTTTCTTTGTTAGCTTTGTATGCTTCATAATCATCAGTGATTAAGAAATAGTTCTTCTTGTCTGCACGATATTGTAGTTGTGGAATTAACACTAAGAAGACAACGATAATAACAACACCAGCGTAGCTTAAGAACTTCATTAATACTGTGAATACTGGCCATAATACTGCCCAGTCAAGCATACCTAGATATCCACCGTAAGCTGCAAGTCCAACCCAGCTAGCAATAAATGCTGAACCGAAGACTTGAAGTAAACCAGCGATGAATGGGAATAACATAGCTGCACGAATACCACCTTTATTATTAGCAAATACAGCGATAGTTGCGTTATCAAAGAATACTGGAACGAATCCAGCTACAACTAATACTGGGCTCTTTAATAAGATCAAAGCACCAATTGCTAAGAATTGTCCGAATGCACCAAATAAGAAACCGATTGTTACAGCATTTGGAGAACCGAAACCATATGATACTGCACAGTCGACACCTGGAACAGCACCTGGAAGAAGTTTTTCAGAAATACCTCTAAATGATGCAGAAAGTTCAGTAACGAATGTACGAACACCTAATTGAAGAATTGCAAGATAGACTGCGAAATTCAATGAAGTTGTTAGGATATAGAAGAAGAATGATTTACCAGCACCTAGGAAGCCTGCTGTAGTTAAATAATCTTTGCCTAATACCAATAAAATTGTTCCAAAGAATAATGTCATTAAAATAGCTGTAGAAACTAAGTTTTCATTAAAGATTGATAACCAACCTGGGAAATTCAAATCTTCAAGTTTCTTGGAAACTTTCTTACCTGAATTCATCTTTTCAGCTAATTTGGAAATGACTGCAAGACCAAACATTTGTTGATGGGCAATAGAGAAACCAGCACCATCTGTTAAATCTTGAGTAGGTTTAACTGTCAAGTTAGTACCAACTGCCCAATATAAACCAAGTAATAAGCCCATGATGACAAGCAACCAAGTGCTGTCAGCCAATTGTGGGAATGCAAATAATACTAACCAGAATGCTGTTGCAGCTTGTTGTACTTGAACATGCCCTGTTGTAAAGATTGCTCTCATCTTTGTAAACTTCTTGAATGCTACTAACGTGATGTTAAAGATGAATGCTACCAATAGTAGAACGATAACTGCTGAGAATGCTGTGCCCATAGCATCCAATCCAGCTTGAACTGCGTTTTGTCCAAAATAAGGATCAATAACCATTGCATCTAGGTTGAAGCGATCTCTCAACCCTACTAAAATTGGTCTAAAGTTACCAACTAGTCCACCAGCACCAACAATAAGGATTAAATAACCCGCTGTTGCTTTAACGAATCCAGAAAGAACTTCATACCATGGTCTTCTTAGCAAGATATAACCTAAAACAACGATTAGCCCGATAAAATAAGCTGGTTGAGTTAGAATGTTATCTGCGAAGAACTTCCAAATACTAAGTAAAAAATCTAATACTGCGTCCATTTTTCTCTCCTATTTTCTATTTTTTTGCAGCGAGGCTCTTCAAGTCCTCAACTGAGTTAACCCATAATAAATCTTCTAACAACTGCTCATCTGTGAGCATTTCAAACAATTGTTGCATATTATCCACATGTTGATCTTTATCAATTGATGCTAATGTAAAGAATACTTTTGCATCTTTGGATGGATCATTTGGATCAAATGAGATTGATTCTTTGAGTTTCATAAATGATATAGCCGTACCATTGACACCTTTTGCTCCTTCTGTCGAATGAGGCATCGCATAATTAGGAAACAAAACGATATAAGGACCATATTTCTCAACACATTCAATAATCAAATCTGCATAGCTTGTTTCCACTGTTCCATCATCTTCTAATGGCTTGCAGCTCATGCGTATTGCTTCTTGCCATGTATCGACTTTATCTAAAAAGATATAATGATTCTTTTTTATGATTGTTTCTAGTAACATAATATTCTCCTATAATAAAGATTTAAAAGGTATATTTTGCTCATGCTCGAAAGCATCCTCAAATCCTCTTCTATGGTGATATTCTCGTTTACCTAAATCATCGGGAAATACGTATTTTCCGCCGACTTCCCAAATAAATGGTTCAAACTTGTATTGAAGTCTGTATTTACGCATTTCATATAAGAATGTGATTTCTTTTGGATCTGCCATGAAATTTGTCCAAATGTCATAATGTAGTGGAATGACTACTTTTGTTTGTAATGCTTCTGCCATTCTTAAGATGTCAACTGATGTTTGTTTGTCAGCAATACCAACGGGATTTTCACCATATGCTCCAAATGCAACATCAATCTGATGTTTTTTGCCATGATCAGCAAAACTAATGGAATAATGTGAATCTGCAGCATCATAGATATTTCCACCAGATGTCTTAAATAAGTAATTGACTGCCTTTTCGTCCATATTAGGAATCGTGCCAGCAAGTGGTTCATATTTATCTTGTGTGACCAGACATGTTCTATCAAAAGAATCCAACGCTAAGATTTCAACATCTTTAACCTTAACAGAGTCACCAGGTTTAACAACGATACAACGTTCAGCAGGTACTCCCCATTTAACCCATAAATCGACTGAAGCTTGTGGTCCAATAAATGGAATAGGTTCTTTGATATTCTTTAGGACTGCTGATGCAAAGCTTACATCCATATGATCAGCATGATAGTGTGTTGCTACAACTGCATCTAAGTGTCTAACTTCAAATGGATCTAAAACAAATGGTTGTGCTCTTCTATTAGGTTGTGTCAGTCTACCACCTGACATGTTTGCCATTTGGTGTCCTTCAACCATCAGTTTATTTTTTTGGGTTCTCTTGCCATTACCAAACCATAGGTCAACAGCAATATTTGTGTTCTTTTCTGTTTTGAGCCAAAACCCCATACATCCTGTCCACCATAAAGCTACCGTTTTAGGTTTGACAACCTCTTCATCGATTTCTTCATTAAGCCAGGTACCCCATTCAGGAAAAGTGCTTCTTAGCCATGAATCTTTTGTAATTTCATCAACTTTTGCCATATTATAATCAGCTCCTTATTCTTCTTATCTTTCATACGATACAAATTTATCTTAATTATATGTTTATTCGTTCATAAAAACAACATAATTTTGCTTTTAAGCCCATTTTTACTTGTTTTTTATCATATGTTCTTGTTTTTATGAACAAATAACGCCGTAAACGTTTACATTTATGATTTCTTTTGCTATACTGAAAAAAAAGAGCTCCAAAATGAACTCGTGAGGTGGATTATGTTTACATTAAGAAAGTTGATTTTAGGCGACAAGATGCGCATCTTTATGATGATTGTTTTGTTTGTTGTGTTTGTGTTTTTTAGTACAAAATTCGCATTAGAGCAAACTGAATGGATTAATCGGATTATGATCATTATCATTGCCGTATTCTTCTCGTTTTTCTTTCTTTTATCAGAGATTTTAAAGTTCATCTATAAGCAAGCAACCAAACGTTTGGTATTGGATTGCAATCCCGAAGCAGCCTTAGAAATCGCAGCTAAGCTTAAAAAATATGACATCATTAAAGGTTATAAGCACCCTCTTTTGATTTTTTATACTTTAGTCTATATGGATCAAGGAGATTATGAATCCTTAGAAAAACATATTTCAAATCCTCAATTTCAAACAAGTGCCAATTTGAAATTAGTCTATAACTTCAATCAGTTCTATTTATCCTTATATCATCAAGATTTTGAAAAAGCTACTGAGTATTTCAGATTGATTACAACTGCTTATAAAGTAAAAACTAAAAGAAGATATGCTGTCAAACCTATTTATTCACTCAGTCAAATTTCTGCAGACTACTACTTGTATAAGCAAAATATGACAAAAGCTGAAGATGGTTTAAGAAATATTGATCCTAATTATTTAAATCCAAGAGAAAAGTCATATTATTATATTTCATATGCTAGGTTCTGTAAACTTAAGGGCTTGCAAAAAGAAGCGGTTTATTTGAAGGACGCTCAAGAGATTGCACCAAATTTAGCACATGTTAAGAATTATCAATAGGGGGACATATGAGAAACAGTAAAGCAGCAATTGAAAAAAGAAGAGAACACATTCTAAAAATCATTGAATATAGAACCAATGTTACAGTTGAGGAATTAGCAGAGCAGTTAAAAACGTCTCCAATTACAATCCGTAGAGATTTTGATTATTTTGAAGGAAAAGATTTGATTGAAAGACATCGTGGTGGTGCTTCTTTAAATAAGATTAACTTCACAACAAATATTTTTAGTTCTTCTTTGACTTTAAATAAGCATGCTATTGCTAAAGCTGCAGCAAGATTTGTTGAGGATGGTGATACGATTTTCATCAATACAAGTTCAACAGCTTTGTTAATGCTTGAATATATCACAGCAAAACAAGTCACCATCGTAACTAATAATGGGAAAGCTATATTTTGTGAATCTAAGGATAATCTGTTTGTTGTACTTACTGGTGGTGAATTAAGAATGCCAAAGGAATCACTTGTAGGTGATTTTGCTATCAACAATCTAAACAGAGTTAAAGCTGCTAAAGCTTTCTTAGGTTGTAGCGGTATATCTGCTGAAGGCGGATT
>JAIPGC010000063.1 GCA_021736335.1 Acholeplasmataceae bacterium
TAAAACTAATATTACCATTTTCTGAAGCCTTTCTTAAGGAAGGTCCAAAAAACCAGCTATCAACTGAAAATGATGATTTATAAATCGGATTTATAAAAAATTCAGCATTTTCAAATGGTAAACAATTTGTTACACGCACGTTTTTTACTTCATCTGCACGATGATGTAGTTCTCTTAAAAATAATCTTGGTTCAGCACCAGCCATACCGATGACAATGATATCATCGCTTTTTACTAATTTGATTGCTTCTTGTACAGTAATTGTTTTAGGTGTTTTCATAAATGCCTCTTTCTTTTTCAAAATAATCTTGACTTAAGGGGAGCATAAATATACTCCCCCTCTTGTCAAAATAATAGTTTTTACTGATTCAATTCAATTATAACTTAAATTCTAGTTATTTAGCTCTTACAGTTTCAATACCTTCAAGACCTATAAGTTTCTTGAATGATATGGTTGGAGTATAAAGTAATTCATTGACAGCTAACATAGATAAACCAGTTCTGTTACCATTAGACCAATCAACACTACCACACATAGGAAGATCAATTGGAGTTGCTTCAGCAGCAGCAATAAATGATTCCCAAGTAACTGTATCTAGATCGACTCTATCTAACAATGTAACGAAAGTTTTAGCAGCAATATAGCCAGCAATTGCATATGCGTTTGCCCATAATGATTTAGCAGTTGTATCGCCATCAACACGGTCTGATGAGTTCATATCATGAACAAATGTATCCCAATATTCAGCAGTAAATCCAGCGAGATAAGTAAAGTCTGGGAAAGCCCAACCAGTTAAAGTACCATCTCCACCAATTTGAGTAGCAGTTGGAGCAGCACCAGTTGCATCGGAAATATCAACCCATGCATTTGCATAAACTTTGTATGGAAGTGGAGTAACAGCATCTAACATAGCAGGAGTAAATACTGAAGCGCCATTGACATAACTTGATAATACAGGAACTGTACTTTCAGCAATTCTAAGAGCTGTAGCCATAGCTGTTGCAGGAGCTTGGTTTGAAGATAGTAAATATACTTCTGGGTCTAATGCCATTGCAACTGAAGCAACCGCGCTAGCTGTTGCAGCACTAAATGGTAAATATGTTACTCTAGCACCAATACCTGCAGAAGCAACTTCATCAGTGATACCTAATTTAATGGATTGTCCAGCATCATCATCAGAATATAAAACAACGATATTGTCTTCTGCACCAAGTTTCGCATCACTATTAGCACCAAAGATACTTTCATGAAGAGCTCTAGCTACCATCATTCTACCTTCTGTACGATAAATAGGTTGTACTGATAGGATGTTGTTGCCAACTTGGTTTTCATAGAATAATGAGTTAACACCAGTTACACCATAAACCATTGGTACGCCAGTTTCTAATAGGTAATCCATTGTAGCGTTAACTGTGTTAGTTCCAAAATGTCCGACGAGTGCAAATACATTGTCTTCTTCAACTAGTTTCTTAGTATAAGCTAAACCTTGTGCACCATCAAAACCATCATCATAATGTTTAAATACGATGTCTCTACCTTCATGAGTTGCATTGTAGTCATCAAATACGACTTGCATAGCAAGATTGAAAGGGATACCAACACCAGCAAATAAACCACTAGTAGCAGCTGTATTACCGATAATAATTTCTGTCTCAGTAATACCTGGAGTTCCTTCTTCAGTTTGACAAGCTATCAAACCAAAGCCTGCAATTAATACGAGTAAAAGCAAATAAATCTTTTTCATTTTGTTCTCCTTTATTTTTTGTGCCTTAGCACTATTGTTACTTTCTTTTATGTTTATTCGGATATTCCGAGATAAGCAGTGATTAATTCTTTATCATTGAGAAGATCATGGGCTTTACCTTCAATTTTAATTTTCCCAATTTCTAATACATAAGCATAATCTGCAATTTTCAATGTTTGTCTTGCATTTTGTTCAACAATTAAGATGGTTCTACCATCTTCCTTAATCTTTTTTATGATATTGAATATATCACGAATAATGAGTGGTGCGAGTCCTAATGATGGTTCATCAAGTAATAATAACTCAGGTGCTCCCATTAATGCTCTACCGATAGCAAGCATTTGTTGTTCACCACCCGAAAGTGTTGAAGCTTGCTGTTTTCTTCTTTCTAATAAGATTGGGAAGTATCCATATACTTCATTCAATAAATCTTTTATACGAGCTTTGCGAGATATTTTATTGCCTTTTTCATCTTGTTTTGCATCTATAGAGTATGCACCAACAAGCAAATTTTCTTCAACGGTTAACCCACTTAAAATCATACGTCCTTCTGGAGATTGCATGATTCCTTTTTGGACAATTTTATATGCATGTTGATTTTGAATCTCTTCACCATTATAGATTATTTTGCCTTCTTTAATTTTAGTGAATCCAGAGATTGACCTAATTGTCGATGTTTTTCCAGCACCATTTGCACCTAAGATTGCGACGATTGTCCCCTTTTCAACATTCATATTAATCCCTTTTACAGCTTTAACGATACCGTAGTCAATCTCTAAGTCCTTTACTTCTAATATGTAATTACTCATCGTCATCATCTCCTAAGTAAGCTTTTCGCACTTCTGGATTTGATTGTATTTCTTTAGGTGATCCTAAACCAATCAGTTTACCAAATGAAATAGCACAGATACGATCACATATAGACATGACAAGACCCATATCATGTTCAACTAAGAATATGGTTATTCCATATTCCTTATTGACCTTTTTGATAACATTTGCTAAATCTCGAGTTTCTGCATCATTTAAACCAGCTGCTGGTTCATCTAGAATAATAAGTGCTGGATCTGTCATCAATGTTCGAGCTAATTCGATTTTCTTTAGAACACCATAAGGTAAACCATAAGGTGACCTAAATGCATACTCTTCAATCCCTAAGTTTTTAAGAATCTGATAACCTTTGGTTCTAATGACTTTATCTTCACGTAATAATTTTCTTGTATGTGCCATATGATCAAAGAAAGATGTTATCAGTAGTGAATGTGCGGCAACCATCAAATTATCAAGGACAGTTAATTCCCAAATGAGCTCAACATTTTGGAAACTTCGTGCGATGCCTTCTTTGATCATATCGTGAGTCTTATAATCATCTAGATTAACGATATGATTTTCTTTATTTCGAAGTATCATATTGCCTGAAGTTGCCTTATAGAATTGAGTAATGCAGTTAAACACGGTTGTTTTTCCAGCTCCATTTGGGCCAATAAGTCCAAATATTTCGCCTTTTTGAACATCAAAAGTTAAATCATTGATTGCTTTGATACCACCAAAATACATTTTTAGATGACTGACCGATAAATGAATGCTCTCATCTTTAATCATTTTGATAACATTTTCAATTTTGTCTACATGATTTTCTAATTTTAATAGTTGCTTTTCACTATGCTGAGTATTTTGTAATGCAACTAGTTCTGGTTTGTATCTGTCTAGTAATTTTTGATCTTCCTTAAGACGTTTTTGATTGTAGTTAGCAATCAGTATGTTCAGTTTTGTATTCTTGTTTTGCATTTTAGCAATTCTTGATGAGTTATTTTTTAGAAATACTTTTACAGTCTGTTGAATTTTTTGACTTTTCAGATTCATCATTTTGTATTGTTTGGCTTTTCTTTCATCTAAGATTGCTATTTTTGCCTCTATCTTATTTGTAGTTATAGAATTATGACTAACATGAGGATATTTTTGGTCTAGAATTTTTAGATAGTCATCTTTTTTATCTTTTTGTGCCTTATCCCATAACTCTAGTAAAGATTCGACTTTCATTTCATTATTTCTTCTTAATTCAGATGTCTTAAATCTTCTTCTCGACCAATAGGCTTTTTGATCAAATTTCTTAATCAGTTTATTTCTCTTGATATCTGATTTAGTTTCACCATTCAGTTGATTATTTAATGGTTGTGAATCTTCTAGGTAATATGATTCAATTAATTGAGATTCTTTTTGGATAAATTCATCATGTTTTTTTTCATATTCAAAGGCTAATCCTTTGAGATAATTGATTTTTAGTTCAAGAGCACGATGTTTATTAACATTTGAATTGTTGATGTATCTATCAATAAATGTTCCTGGCTTATTCTTCAGTCCCATAAACTCTCTCCTTTACAATCAATCTGATTCTCTTAAAGAGTTTCTTGAGGTCACCAAATAATTGAATTAGACCACCAGGATAAAACATGACTACAATAATAATGAGAAAACCATTGATAATGATTGAATAGCTACCTAGATTAAGTGGTTGTAACACTGCAAGATTTAAACCGAAAATAACAAATGTTCCAAGTAAGATTCCCCAAATTGATTTGGTTCCACCAATGACTACAGCAGCAAGAATATTTAGTGCAAATGTTAAACCAACCGATGTGATGTCAGCATTTCTAACAAACATTAAACTCAAAATCCCTGCAAGTGTTCCAAATATACCTGAAATTGTGAAAGCAAACAAACGATATTTGATTAAACTTATACCCATGGTTTGAGCAGCTGTTTCGCTATTTTTCATCGACAATAATGCTCGACCAGTAGGAGAATTTATTAAGTTATAAACAACACTCATACCTAATACTAAAAAGAATGCTATAAAGAACAGTGTTGAGTTTGCCTCAAATTGAACTCCAAAGAACTCAAGTGGTCTACGAATAGCTCCAGATAGAAATCCTCCAGATGTTCCAGATGCATATTCAGGAATATTCTTAATGATTTCAACGACGATTTGTGACAAGCCCATTGTAACAATTGCTAAATACATACCAGCAATACGCAATGATACGAAACCAAATAGCAGCGATACTGCGATGGCAATAAGTACTGCACCTAAAATGGACACAGCGAGTGGTAATGTCATATATCGGTATAAATAGTGAAGCGTAAAAGCTCCAATACCGACAAATGCACCAGTTCCTAAAGATGCAAGTCCTCCATAACCAAGGAGTAATGCAAATCCTAAACCAGCAAGATAAAAATATGAAGTTGTGACGATTGCTCCAAATAAATCAGGTGGAATGACCCCTGATAAAAATCTTAAAATGATAAGTACAAATCCTAATGCTAAAAATGCAAATTTTGGATTTTTCATGAAAGGTTTGATTTTCTCGCGAAATATTCTTCTCATATCATCACACCTTTTTAATCACTTTCTTACCAAATAACCCCACTGGTTTTATAAGCACAGCAATCATGATGGATAAATAGAGCAATGTATTACTCCACTGAGCTAAATCCCAATTAACCAAGATTTTTGGAAATAGTGATTGACCGGTTGTTAAGATGAATGCTCCAGCTAAAGGTCCATAAAATGATGAGAAACCACCTAATATTGAAGCATAAAATGCATTGACTTGCATATCAATCATTGAAGTTGATGATAAAGTGCCAATTGCTGCTGTATAAGTTATTGCAGATAAAGCACCTAATGCACCTGCAATTGCCCAGCTCAGTGCATTGACAAAGTCAGTGTTGATACCCATAAGTCCAGCAACTCTTTCATTTGATGCAACTGAACGAACACCAAGACCCCATTTTGTATACTTAAGTAAGATGAAAATGGATGTTATGATGACTCCAGATATGAGTAAAGTAACTAAGTTATGAATGGGTAATAAAATATCAAATATTCTAACTGTTTCTTTTGAAAAAGGGAAGCTCACACGTGTGACTGCAGATCCAAATACAATTGGGATAATCCCTGTGATTACGATGACTAATCCCATAGTTATGATTTGTTTAGTCGCAACATTAGTGTATTTAGCATTTTTGAAGATGATTGCATGAATTAGGAAGCCTGCTACAAATGATACTGTAATACCCGCAAGCATTGGCAATATTAATTGTGAAGCTGAATTAATGACGACACTCGGTGTTCCTAATAGATCATTGACACCTTGTCTGTCAATAAAGTAGCTTGTAGCGTATGCACCGAGAATGCCTAATGAACCTTGAGCAAAGTTTGTTGTCGAGCTTGTTTTAAAAATCAAGACAATACCAAAAGTAGCTAATGACAAAAAACTAAATGCAATCAGTGAATTCATAATAACACTTATCATATCTGAAAATAACATAATTTACCTCGCATTCTCAATTAGTAATCTGCAAATCATTTTCTTAACCCCATCTGATGATATTTGCTGCCCAAACATATCCTATACCTGCAGCTAACATGCAAACGACGGAACCATCTTTGACTTGACCTGATTTCAAAGCAAGATGCAATGATAGAATTTGGTCAATTTGTCCAATATGGCCATAATCTTCTAGATATATCGTTTGTTTTGGTGTTAAATCCAATGTTTCAATCATATAGTCATGACCTGAACGTTTGATATGCAGTATATCTAAGAAGGTAATATCTTTTCTCGTCAGATTCGATTTTCTCAAGGACTCATCGATGCACTTAAACCAATTAGGCATCGATACCTCATTCAATCGATCTTTCATTTTTACAGGATCTATTAATCTTAATGATTTTTTAGCCTCTTCAAGATTATCATGCGTAATTGGATTGCATATGCCCCCAATTGCGACACCAGCTGTTCTTGAAAGTGAGCCATCACCAATAATATGAGATCCCAATAATAAATTTTTGCGATAATTCTTTTTTAATATAATCGCTCCGCCACCTGCTCCAAGATTAAACATCATGGACATGTCTTTGTCTTCATAATCGACAAAGTCTCCATTGCGGTAGCCACCAACAACCATAACTACATGAATTTCATCATCAGCTATCAACATATCTTTTGCCATCTTCATAGCTGATACAGTTGTACAACAGCGATTTTGGACATCAATGCCCCATGCATTTGTTGCACCAATGCGATCTTGAATATAAAGAGCAGAGGTTGTTAAAGGATATTCCTTCCATTCCTCAGTTATACTCAAAATAACATCGATATCTAGAGGATTTAATCCTGTGTTTTTTAAAGCGTCAAGTGCAGCAAGTGCACCCATTTCTTGTGTGCCATCGGATACTTTATTTGAAGGTACGGTTTTTTCTCTGATGCCTAATTTATCAATGACAGCCTGTTCACTCCATACGCCTTTAGTTGCTTTACTGATTTGTCTTGCTGTCATTCTACCTTCAGGTATATAAATACCGGTTCCTACAATTCCAACGAGGACTTTTTCCATAGGACACCTCTTTCTATTTTGTTTTATAAACGCATGCCACCATTAGCATTGATTGTTTGACCTGTAATGTATGATGCATCATCTGATGCTAAGAATAACGCAACACTTGCGATTTCTTCTGGTTGACCTAAACGTTTTAACATAGTTAACTTAGCAAATTCATCAAGTAAATCTTGAGGAATTGTTTTGAGAATATCTGTCATGATATAACCTGGAGCAATGGCATTAACACGAACATTAGCACCTTTTCTAGCAAATTCTTTTGCCCAAGTCATTGTTAAACCAATAACGCCTGCTTTAGTAGCTGCATAATTGGCTTGACCGATATTACCAAATACGCCAACGACAGAACTGATATTAATGATTGAACCATAACCGTTTGCTTCCATTAATGGACCAACAAGTCTAGTTAAATTAAAAACACCCTTTAAATTGACATTAATTACAGCATCCCATTGATCATCAGTCATTTTTCTAGTCATTGCATCTTTTGTGATACCTGCATTATTGACCAAAATATCAATTTTTCCATATTTAGTTACAACTTCATCAAAGAATGCTTGAACTGCAGGAACATCTGTCACATTTAATTTATAACCGAATACATTTTTTTCTGTATATGAGAGTTCACCCATATCAGCAGCAATAACTGTTGCACCTTCTTTAGCAAAGGCAATTGCCATTGCTTGTCCTAAACCTTTTGCACCACCAGTAACGATAGCAACCTTATGATCTAATTTTCCCATATGAATCTCCTTTATATTTTTTTAAGTATAACTGCAGTACCCATACCGCCACCAATGCATAAGCTAGCAAGACCATAAGTTGCTGTTGGCTGTTTGAGCATTTCATGTAATAATGTAACAATGATTCTATTTCCACTAGCTCCAACTGGATGTCCTAAGGCTATAGCCCCACCATTGACATTCGTCTTAGCTAAAATATCTTCTTTAGATATGTGATGTTCTTCAACAAGTTCTTTGATCACACCTAGTGATTGAGCAGCGAAAGCTTCATTTAACTCAAGTAAATCCATATCTTCAAGCTTTAAATGAGCATGATTTAATGCTTGTCTGATAGCAGGAGTTGGTCCTAGACCCATAACAGATGGATCAACGCCACCTTGTCCAATGCCAACAACTTCAGCAAGAGGTTTCAAATTGTATTTTTTAATAGCTTCTTCGCTTGCTAAAAGTATGAAACTAGCTCCATCATTGATACCTGATGAAGAACCAGCTGTTACAGAACCATCTTTTTTAAATGCAGGTCTCAGTTGAGACAATTTTTCTAGTGATGTATTTCTATTGATGTATTCGTCTTGGTCAAAAATGATTTCACCTTTGCGGTTTTTAATTACGATTGGAACGATTTCATCTTTGAATTTAGAAGCATCTTGAGCTTTCATAGCTTTAACTTGTGAATTCCAAGCAAAAGCATCTTGCTCTTCACGTGTCAAATTGTACTTTTCAACAATGTTTTCAGCAGTGATACCCATATGATATCCTTCAAAAGCATCAGTAAGCGCATCATAAAGCATGTGGTCTCTCATAGGTTGTTCGCCCATTTTGATACCACTTCGGATTTGACTAGTTATTAAAAATGGAGTATTACTCATAGACTCAGCACCACCAGCAACGACAAGATGATGTAGACCTAAAGCGATATTGCTATACCCATTCATCACTGACTTCATACCACTACCGCATACCATATTTACCCCATATGCAGGGACTGAAGCAGGTATACCAGAACCTATTGAGATTTGGCGTGCCAAACCTTGTTTAAGGCCAGCTGGTAAGATATTACCGACTAATACTTCATCAATAGTTGATGGATCAATTCTTGTTTCATCAATTAATGATTTTAGAACTTGTGAACCGAATTCTGCTGGATGTAGGGGAGCCAGGGTTCCTAAAAATGAACCTATAGGACTTCTCTTTGCACCAACGACATAAACTTTACTCATTTTAATTCTTGTATACTCAAAACTATAATAGTAGATTGAGTATAGCTTCCTTTCTTTCTATTGTTATAATTAAATAAAGCACTGTGGATTTGTTTCATTTTTGTATAGCTTAGACTATTAAAGGAGACTCTTACCACAGTTCTT
>JAIPGC010000064.1 GCA_021736335.1 Acholeplasmataceae bacterium
CAAGTGAATCAGAGACAAGTTGCTTAATGACAAATGATTCAGTTCCTTTGAGTTGAACAGCTTGACCTACGGTCACATCTGTTGAAATATCGGTAATGAGAACATTCATATCATTATTCGCTAAAATAACGAGTGCATCGATCATTGCTTGCAATTCTGTATCAGTTAAACGAGGTGCTGCATTTCCTGCTAATTGAACGACACCAGTTCCTAGTAAAATGATACCGTTACTTGGTAATGATAAGCCATAAGCTTCATCAGGAATCGAACCTGCACCAATCGCATCAATAATTGCATCAGAAATCATCTGCTTAATAATGTTAGATTCCGTATCTGATAAGGCATCAACATCACCAACTGTGATATTATCTACATCAATATCAGTAATAAGGACATCAGGATCGCCACCACCTAGAATGTCTAGCGCTTCAATCAGTGAATCAATTTCAGCTGATGATAATAATCCGTCTGCAGGATCACCTTCATACGCATCATCTGGGATTACGCCTTCATCATTAGGATCAAGTGCATCAATGATTGCTTGTGATAATAAAGATTGTACAATTGCTGAATCTGTTTGAGCCAAAACCTCTGATATATCACCAATTGTAATGGTTGCAGGATCAACAGTGGTTAAATCAGTGATACCTAATATATTAAGTGCTGAGAACACATCCTGTACTTCTGTTTTTTGAATCATGCCATCAAAATCACCAGAGGTTTCGAATGCGGAATCAGGTACTGTTAAAGTATCTTGTGATTTTATCATGAGATCAACAACCAAATAAAGATAGGTTGAGCTTAAGAGTTGATCTATTTCTCCACTTGATAGGCTAGTAACCGTATCAAGACCTAAATCAACATTTTCAAAATCAGATAAACCTAGTAAACTTAGACCAGAAAATAGGTCGTAAATTTCTTGATTTGATAATCGGCCATTTTCAATTGCAACAGTTGGTAAAACAAAATCTGTATATTCAAATTGCCCAGCAGCAATAAGCTCAACGACTTGTTGTGATAGTAACAATTGAGAAATCTTATCATCTAAATATTTTGAAAGTAGGAAACGATCGAAATCATCTTCTCCAGCTAAATCTTCGTTTGCTCCAATCATATCCATGATTGTTGTAACAGAAATATCTGTTCCCTCACTTAAACCTAGCATATCAAATGAAATCATGAGTCTACGCAATTCATATCGTGTCATCAATCCATCTTCAACACCAGTTGTTCCTTTAGCATCTTCTGGTGCACCCATGGTAAGTGTGATTGGATCGTTACCAAAAGCACCACCTAGCATGTCACTTACATAAGAGCCAAAGCCTTCATTTTCAAATAAGCGGCTTAATACTATATAGATAAAATCAGAAGCAATGAAAGTTGTGAAATCATCTTCTGGAAGTGTTGGGTCTACAAGATTTGAGAATGTGTCTAGACCTATCGTTGTTAAATCACCTAATACGGCAATAGAACCCATCATTCTTCTAAATTCATCTTTAGGAATACGATTTACTTCAATTTCTTCATCGTCAATAGCATTACCAAGTGCTGCATCTGGAAGTGATAAGTCTAAGCTAGTCATATCAGTACCTAATGAGGTTGATAGTGTATCACCAACAAACGTTCCTATAGCATCCAATTGGAAAATCTTATCCAATGTTATATATAAGAATCCAGATCCCAATACACGATCAAAATCATCTTCACCTGTATCAATATCAACATTCTTATCAATCAAACCAGTGAAAGTATCAAGACCTATTGAAGCAAGCGCTTCAGAATCAGTTAAGCCTAAAGAACGAACTGCAATGAGCAATCCTGAAATTTCTTCAGCTTTTAAGGCACCTTCGGTGTCTAATAAGATAGGATCAATAGCAAAGAAATCATCATCTAAAACAAGTAATTCTTGTGATGTGTTCATTGTGTCAACCAAATATGCTTGAAGATCAGGGCTCAATAATGCGTCACTGATCATACCTCTAATGATTGTGATATCACCAAGCGCATCTAAACTTTCATCTTCTAATTGTGTAAACACATTCAAGAAATCAACGGTATCACCTAACGCTTGGTAATCTCCTAAGGTTGTAACACTCATTGTTTCAAATGCATCAGCAGCTACAATGGCTAACCCATTAATCAATTCGACGATCATACCTTGGGCGAGCATCTCACCATCTAGGGCAATGTCTGGAGTATGAAGTGCATATCCGATCGATTCTACTGTTGATTCACCTAATGTATCGATGACATTAACTAAGCTTGTTCTTAGTATTTGTGAGGAATCAAGACTTCCAAATGCTAGCGTAGCTTTTGCTTCATCAGCAAATTGAGTGAATATTTCAAGGTTAGCTGTTGCTGTATCACCAGTGATAGCTAAAACATCTCTAACTGATAATGTAAGAACTGTTGAATCCTCAAATGAAGCACCTAAGTCTAAAAATGCACCTAAGAAAGCATTGACTTCTGTTTCCCATAATGCATCTTCTGGACCAACGTCTGCTAATGATGTTGGAATAGCTACATATGCTGAAAGAGCTTCATCTTCGCTGAAGCGTTTGATATTATATGCAATATTTGTAAATATTAGATTTGAATGATTTTCATCATCAGTTGATAATAAATAAGATCTAAATGTTTCATCAGCAAGTAATGGTGCAAAATCAATCTCTTCATAACTATCATAATCTAAGCGATTATCGTAAGTATATTTTGCTGCATAATACGCTAAACCTAAAATTGCTGTCACATCATGTCCCAAATCAACTTCAGTTGGAACATATAATTCTTCTAAATTTTGTGAGGTCTTGATATAATCTAGAGCTCCAGTTCCCATACGCTCTAATAATTGAAGACCTGCGAATGCATCTTCAAATGCAGTATATTCAACTTCTGTTAATGATCCAAATTTTGAAAACAGCTCAACTTTAGCATCCTGTTCCATGGTTGAGAAACCACCTAGTTCTGATGCTGTTGTAAATCCATATAAAGATTCCATGATGGTAAGCAAACTGCTTACTTCATCACCAAAACTAAAATCTACAACACCACTAGAAGGATCACTCATTAATGCATCATTGACTAGATCCCTTAATTCAGGATCGGTAACAAAATTATCGACAATTGCAGGACTGGCAATTTCAATTGCAACATTGACGAGTTCACTACCTTCAAAAATACTTGTAACAATTGCTCTTACTGAGTCCATATGATTGACTACAACTTCATCGATCAAACCAAATGTATCTACTTCAGTACCTAAGAATGCTCCTAGACCAAGTTGTAGAACTTCAGCATAAATATTGCCAATATTTAAAATTTCAGCATCCCATTCAATTTCATCCATTGCTACCATGATGTCATCAGCCATTTCTTGGGAAATATCCTCACCAACAACATTAGGCATTGCAACATCAATACCAATAGGGATACTTTGAATAATCAAATCCATTTGAACAAACTGATCAAAGATTGCTCCAACCCATTCAGGATCTTGAAGTTCAATCAGAGCACCCATATCATTTGTGCTTGCTGCATCCATCAAGGCCACTAAATCAACATCACCATTAAAGAAAATTTCGATTAAATCTGCTAATTTTGAAATTTCTCCATCTTCACCAATGAAGAAATCAGGATTATCAATAATGAATCCTAAACGATCAGCAATATACTGATCAACATCCTCAGGAGCAACCCAAGTAATCTGACTAGTTACTTGAGGTAAAGTGACTGCATAATCAAGTCCTGCATTAATTAATACAAGGGATTGCATATTTCCAAATGCACGAATGATATCAGTAAATGCTGTTGCTTCTTCTGGAGTCATTTCAAAGATTAAATTTGGATCTGAAGCATATGCTTGCAATTCTTCTACTGATCCAAATTGTAAAACTGCTTCAACAATGCCATAAACATTCATGAACTCTTCTGACCAGTCGATTTGTGTAAATACCTCTAGTGCAGCTGCTGTATCAGGACGATCATAAGGATCAACATAATCTGTTGTTTCATCTGACATTTGATCTAATGCTAGTGGTAATCCAGTTTCAATAGCAAAAGGAATTAAATAATTAAGTAAATCAGATTGACTGATGTAAGTGAATATTGTTTCAATATCGTCTAGATTATCACTTGAGATGCTGTTAAAGTCAAAGTCATCCTCAAGATATCCACCTTCTATTAAGATTGAGGCTATGCCAAAGATACCTTCAAGTTCTTCACCAAAGTTAAGTTTGGTAACTTCTTCAGAAGCATCTTTAACCTGAGTTGTAAATACTGTATCAAAAATATAACGATCAATTGGTTTGCCACCAATATTAATTGCTCTTGCAAAAGCTCCTAATCCATTTTGATTCATATCGGAGATATTATCTAATATGGATTGAACTTCACTAGGAATAGTAATCAACTCTTGATTACTAGAATTTAACTGTTGAATAGAATCATCACTTACTGGTAGTGCATCAGTGACTCCTGATGCAAAACTAGCAATAACTAAAATTGGTATTAAAAATATAAAAGCAACGATAAAGCCTCTTACGGCTCCCATTGCTCCACCAAAAAAGCGACCTAAAAGGCCCTTATTTAATTTCTTAGAAGGGACAAATTTCTTATTTGCTGTATTTTTTTCTTCAAACTTGATTTGTGCACTTTCATTTTGTTTCTTGAGAAGTGCTTTTTTAACTCCGTGCTTCCATATAGGTTTGAATATAGAAATTGTAAGAGAGAACTTAATGAGTGGATAAAAGAGAATGAATGCAACAATTCTCAAAACAAAGTCCAAAATTGCGATGACAAAGCCTGTAATTGAAGGATCCTCAAGATATCCTAAATATTGTGTGATGTCAGGAAGAGATACATAATTTTGAACCAAGGTCACCAGACTATCTATGCTAATCATAGAAAAGAGCCAGTTAAAAGAGATTCTTGAAACAATCCACAAAGTGATAACCGTCATAATGATGCTGACAATGGTAAAATATGTGGATTTACTTGAACCTCTTAAAAATCCTAAAAGAAAATGTATCACTACAAAGAATCCTACAATCCCCCATTGAATCATCAAAAATGATGGCATATACATCCCGCCTCTCTCTTAAACCTATAAAGCTTATGTATATTTTATCAAATATACTTAACAAACTCAATTTTTACAGTTGAAATTTACTTAATCTTATGAATTTGTACTCTTTTCATATGAGTTATCACTTGTGTGGGTTCACATGGACCATACAATGGATGACTTCAGGAAATTTCGCTTCAACTTTATGATGCACACTTTCAGCAATTTTATGTGCAGCTTCAAGTGTTAATGATGATTGAACAGCAATTTCGACATCGACATATTTTTGAGTCATATGCTTTCTGACTTTGAGATCATCTACTTTAATGACTCCTGAAACAGACTGAATTACTTCATTGATTCTTTTTATGACTTCATCGCTTGGTGCTTGATCTACAAGATATGCAACAGATTCAATAAGAATCTGAATGGCTAATCTCAAGATGAATAAACCGATAATGATTGATGCGATATAATCGAATATAACCAAGTTAAATTGAGACAATGCTATCCCTATTACCGTAAACAAAGTCGCCCATGCATCTAAAAGATGATTTTTCGCATCAGCCTTTAGGGTAGGACTTTCATATTTCTTACTGACAATCAAGAAATATCTGAATAATGCTATTTTGATTAACAAGGATAATGTCGATATAATTAAAGTCAAAATATCTGGTTTGATTGCAGTTGAAGGATTCTTGATGTAATCAATGATTGATACAATTGAAAGATTACCAATAAAAATAGCAGTAATCAAGAAAATAATGCCTAAAAGAAAATAAGCAATACCTTCAAACTTTTCATGACCATAAGGATGATCATGATCTGGTTTTTTGGTTGCTATTCTCAAAATAACTAAAAGCATGAGACTGATGAAAACATCCGAAAACGAGTTGAGGCCATCACTGACTAATGCTTGTGAATGACCAACAATACCTGATGTTAACTTTAAAATTGTTAAGATGACGTTTACGATGAGTCCAACACCAACAGCTTGTAATATTTTATTGCTAGAACCTGTTTTCATAATATCCTCAATTCAAAACTTTTTTAGAAATAAACTCCTCATTCATTTCTAAAAGATAATTTTTATCTATACCATCTAAAAGTTGATAATCAGTAATAAATTTTTCTGCTTCTAAATCATTTTTCATGAGTAAATCATATTTTTTGCCAATATGCATAATCATGACCAGCAACTTTTTAATATCATATGCATTTTTGATACGTATTTCAGTATATTCAATGAGTTTGAAATCATTGTAAAAATAGATGTCAGCTTCATACTCTGATAATTCAGGATCATTCATAAACATCACATCATATTCTAAGCCTGATAGATACATTCTTTCAATCAGTGCCTCAGCTCTAGTAGCTCTTCTTTGTTGCATGACCTGATAAACAGTTGAACTGACATTTTCTAATAACTCATCAAACAAGATTTCATCAGAATCCGTTTTAAATAAAGATTTCATTGAATAAATCTGTCCACCGAAAAGGCTCAGATATTCCTGTTCTAAATCCTTTTTTTGTTGTTTGGTCCATTTTTCGAATCTCATAAGTGTACTCCTCTTGTTTTATTTGATTGGTCTGATTGATTCAACGACATAAGTCTTTTGATTTCGATATAGATTTACTCTCACCTTATAAATGCAAATATCAGAAGATAATGTATTTTTATATTTGGCATAAGCATCTTGGAACAAGGTGGCTTCAATTTGAACTGCACCATCATCAAGTTCAACAAATGCCATTTTTTGTCCTTGTTTGGTTTTGATTTCCTTAGTCTTTTTGATGTAGGCTATTGCTTCTACTTCATCTTTTTGATCTAAATCACTTAATCTGTTTAAATGTTGGGCTTTGATGACATCTTCATAAGCCATGATTGGACTGTAAGCGAGATTAAAACCTAAGGCTTCTTTTTCAAGCTCTGCTTTTTCAGCAAATGTATAATCTTCTGTAATCTTCATCTTATAATCTGTGATGTATAGTTCATACCCGGCATCATCGACTTGTTTATGATAATTTAACGTTTTACGGTTTAAACCAAACTGATCAAGTGCTCCACTATGAATGAGCATCTCCATGTTTTTATCATTTAAATCTTTTTTCATTCTCAGTTTGAAATCTTGATAGTCTGTAAAAGCACCACGAGATCTTTCTTCAATCATTTTTTGTACAGTCAGTCTCCCAATACTCTTGATAGCAAGTAATGGTAGGTAAATTGCATTGTTTTGATAAATATATTGGTCTGTCGATAAATTGATATCAGGAGGTAAAATCCTAATTTGATGTTTTTTGATTTCATTTAAGTAATCATTGGTTAATCCTTCGTTACCGGTGACACTGGATAATAGTGTGGTCATGAAAAGTGCAAAATAATTGGCTTTCAGATAAGCCATTTGATAGGCAACAAGTGCATAAGCAACACTATGACTACGATTAAATCCATAATCAGCAAATTTAACGATGTAATCGTAGATTTGCTCAGCTATTTCGCTATTATACTGCTTATTGTGACATTTTTGAATAAATCTTATGCGTTCTTCTTCTAAAATTTGCTTATCTTTCTTAGAGATCCCTCTTCTTAACAAATCTGCTTCAGCTAAAGTATAACCAGCAAATTCATGAGCAATTCTCATAATTTGCTCTTGATATACGATAATACCATATGTCGGTTTAAGTATGTTTTCTAATTTTGGGTGGATAAATTCATACTTTTTCCCATTTCTTCTACTGATATATTCATCAATATTATCCATAGGACCAGGTCTAAATAGAGCCAGAATTGCAACAATATCTTCAAATTGATAAGGCTTGAGTTTGCGAAGCACAGCTCTCATACCTGATGACTCTAATTGGAATATACCACTTGTCTCCGAGCTTTCTAATAACTCATAGGTCTTTTTATCGTCTAATTTAAGGTCTGGCAAATGGAATGTTTCTCCATCTTTTTGAATCATTTTGATGATGTCATCAATGATTCCTAAATTACGAATACCTAAAAAATCGATTTTTAATAATCCTAAGGATTCCAAATCTTTTGCTTCCAACTGGCTTTGATTAAAATCGTACAATCCTTTTTGTAAAGGAATATATTGTGTTAAATCTTGTTCTGCAAGAATCATACCAGCTGGATGTGTCCCAGTATGTCTAGGCAAACCTTCAATTTTTTTAGCTACATTAAGCAAACGGACCATTTCATGGTCGGTTTGATCAACGTCATCATTAATCACTCGTTGAATGATACCTTTGACTCTTGATGGATCAATTTTCATAACGCGAGCAATATCTCGTATTGATGAGCGTAAAGCAAATGTACCAAAAGTAACTATAGAAACAATATGGTGATCGCCATATTTTTCTTTGACATATTGAAGCACTTCATCCCTTTTGTTATCTGGAAAATCCATATCAATATCTGGCATACTGATACGTTCCGGATTTAAGAATCTTTCAAATAATAGATCATAAGTGATTGGATCAACATCTGTGATACCTAAACAATAAGCAACTAGAGATCCTGCTGATGAACCACGTCCTGGTCCAACTAAAATATCATGTGTCTTCGCATATTTTACAAAATCATAAACTATTAAAAAATAATGATCAAATCCCATTTTATGAATGACTGAAAGCTCATATAATAAGCGTTGTTGATAAACTTTTTCATCAGCATTTTCAATCTTAGTCAACCTTTTTTTCAAACCAACTTTTGCTAATGATTCTAAGTATGTTTTAGGTGTACCTTGCTCTACTTTGTAAACAGGCATATCAAAATGTGGATTTTTCCATTGATATGTTATTGATTTAATCATGGATTCTAATGTCCCAAAGACATCATTGTAATCTAAAAACAATTCTAATAGTTCATCTTTTCTTAGAAACGCATAATTAGCGTCTGATGAAACTTCATTCTTTTCATCTTCTATTTTACATAAAGCTTCATAAACATCCTTATCTTCTTTGCTAAGATATGAAGTTTGGTGAATTGGTAGCATCTTAACATGTGTTTGTTCTGATAGTTGATATAAGATTG
>JAIPGC010000065.1 GCA_021736335.1 Acholeplasmataceae bacterium
CTATCAAATGATAGACCATCATCCGATGTTTTCCAAATCGTAAAATCTCTTGGATTTTCTTTTTCATCTTCAAGTGTTATTCTAACACCTTGAGAAAGCTCATCCATATTTTGCTTATTTAAAACACCATAATCGGGATCGCTACTTACTCTAAAATAAACACCACTTGGTCTAACATAGGCAAATCCTTCACGAATAAGATCTTCAATATAAGAAATCATTTGTGGAATGAATGCTGTTGCCTTAGGCATAAAATCAGGAAGATAACTATTTAGAACTAAAGTCATATCAATAAAATTTTTAGTGTATAAATCAGTCAGCTGTTTTTCTCTTAATTTGAGTTCTTTTGCTTTTTCAATGATTTTATCATCAACATCGGTGATGTTTGATACAAACTGAACTTCATAACCTGTGTATTCTAAATATCTCTTGACAACGTCAAAAAAGATGACTGGTCTGGCATTACCCAGATGAATGTCACCATATACAGTAGGTCCGCAAACATACATAGTTACTTGATGTTCATGTATCGGTTTGAATATTTCAGTTTTCGAAGAAAGAGAATTGTAAATCTTGAGCATATGATGTGTCCTCCTCTTTGTTTTATTATAGTAGAAAAGAGACAAAATAACAAGAAAACCACTGGACTTTGATGTATTTTTTAGAAATTGGCTTTATGAAAGAATAAACCACTCATTGGGAGTGGTTCATTGCTTATATTTTTCTCAGTTCATCTAAAATTTTGACCATCGCCCAAGTATCTTGTTTACAATACTCTAAAAGGTCTTGATATGTCTGCTTAAACTTGATTTAATATGATTATGTGATTTTCACGACTTTATTTGACTAATAGATTTCAAATTCACTTTAGGTTTAGTATTGGCATTGTTGACTGTACTCCATGTTTCCTCACGCTAACTGCATGGAGTTTATCTGATTGCTCGAAAATATGTCGATTCGTGTTCGTCGAAAAAGTATTTTTCGCCATTTTATGTTCCTCCATTCCAGACTTTTTCCAGCATGGAAACATAATTCATCCATATCATAATCTATTGATGATTCTCATGTGGAAATGGTCGAGTGAACCACATGTTCTTCATTGACAAATGACTTATAATATTTAACTTCGTCTATTCCAAATAATATCACTTTTTCAAATTCAATAAGTTCACATATGTGGTGAATGGTAATACCATTTATCTCAATGAACTATTCTAATTTCACAATCTTAACTTGGTTAAGTGGTTCATCTTGTTATATCCAAATACAGTTTTACTCATTTTAGAAAGATTTATTCCTCTAAATTACTCTTGCTAATATAGAGATTCAATAAAAGTCAATACATAGAAGAGCAGATAAATAATACCTGAAAATATAACACTACTTACAATGCGCATCGCCCTGTTGCATAATTTCTTGGGTTTGTTTCGTATTCTATAAAACTGGTAACTGATGACAATCATAACAATGAATAGCAGTATTACATATAGTATTAATTCAAAAGATTCTATATACATATAAATTGAAGTTAAAATGAAATACAATGAGAAAACTCCTGGAAGGTACCAGTTAACGAGCTTTATTTCATCTAGTTGGTTACTCAATCGTTTATTAATTACAATTGAACTTATTAGGATTCCAATGAATATGACAACAAACAAAATAGGTATGTATATCAAATATAAATACACATAAAGATAATCAAAAAGAACCCAGCGTTTATATGAAGATACTGAAGAAATAACAAGCAGAAATATTGTAAGCACTATCATAAACAACTGGAAAATTTGTGTTTTTTTCATTAACATTCTCCTCGTATAATATGTAGTGTAGATTTAGGATGAGACCTAGCTACATATCGTGATATATAAGTTTAAAGCCCTGGTGTTATAATGAAGTTCAAGTCCAATTCATAATCTGGTTTTTTCTTATTATCTTTCATTAGATACCTCATGCATACTTCTTGTTTACAGTAAGTACAACTTTTTGGTATCAATTCACTGTAAAATAATTCATTTCCAATGATATCTAAAACAACTTTAAGTTTGAATTTTCTGCTCCATAACCGATTCTTTCTCTTCTTGTCTTTCATTTGATACCTCCTGCATATATATTAGTTTGCATTAAGTATAGGTTTTTGGTATTAGTTCAAAATTAACTAATTTAGTGATCCGATACCTGCAGCAATTGAGAATAAATAACCAAGTGAATAAATTAAAGATGAGCATAGAAAATAACATGCGAAATAGATTATCCATTTTGAAAGTGGGAAATTCCTATTTCTTAATCTATAAAAAATAATACTCATCGAAAACATGACAATAACAATAATAATAATAACAAAAATTCCTAGAACATTTATATTAGAAGTATCGCTAAATATATCAAAACAAGTTGTTATAAAGTAGAATGAAATCGTCATAGGTAAATACCAATAAGCAAGTTTTAACTTATCCATACTAGATGTCTTTTTGATTTTCCTAATATACAATTCAATGAATAGAAAAAAACTTAAGAATCCAAAAATCGAAGGAATGTAGTAAATAAAAATATTCCAATACTGCCCATCATTTAAAATCCACCTATAATATGAATAAATGGATGATACAACAAGTAAAAATACTGTTAACAAAATAATGAATATTTCAAAAACATATCTTCTGATCATAATGGTATTCTCCTTTTCAACAACTAGGTAAAATAACATGAACCGTGAATATTTGTGTTTTTTGATTTCCAGCTTCATCGCTCACACCAACTTTAACTGTATAGGTGCCTGGTATAGAGTAGATTACATTATCATAGATCTCAAAAAAAGTTAAAACACCACCGTAGTTATCTTGCGCATTGGTAATTAAATAAGTCCAGTCTCGGTTGGCGTGATTATTTGTAATCGTTTGAGTTGCAATATAATCAAAAGTTGGTGGGGTTACATCATCAAAATAGATTTCGCCATTAACTATCTGAAATGGTATATCATCGCCACCTGCATTGCTAATGTCTCCATTTTCATATAAATCAATCAATGTGGTTCCAGAGTAATTCTGACCGATATAATTCCCAGATTCTGCATTCATGGAAGCATCTTTATCCCATACAAATCGTTCGTAAGCCGTATGGTCAATATAGTCTTGTGGAGTATTACCCCAAATTAAGTATGGGTAAACATCTCTTATCCAATGTCCATCGCTAACTGCATCCCAAAATAAAAAGTTTTCGGGTTCGTTATATGAATCATATGTTGCAAAATTAAATGTATATGTCACAAGATCTTCATTTTCAACAATATATTCACTTATGTTTCCATCACCATCTACATCATAAATATCTCTACAATAAACCAACTCAAGTGATCCGTCAATTTCTGTATCCAAAATGACGTCATAATAGCGAATATTCTCTACAAACTTCAAGTTATCTGCATTAGATGATAGCAATCTGTGATAATAGGAACTAGCTACACCTAGAGCATCTCCAAATTGGGTTCCTAATTTTACTAATGTGTCATATTTGACAGCAACATTCTCACCTGTTGCAGGATCAATGTTAAAATCATTTCTATTATAATGAGCAGACTTGGAAATTTTAAAAGATGTTCCTATCTCATTTGAAGATAATATCAATTTTTCTCTTCCTAAATAATCATAAATTAACACAAAAGTTGCATCAGGCGATGTCCATTGATCAAACACATTGGATGTTGATTGATAAGTAAATGTAATTGTCTGTACATGATTTGCAGTAAAGAAACGAGAATTCAATATATACTTTACAGCTCCAGTATAATGATGCTCATATACTTGATATACGTTTAATCCGTAGTATACTCCTATCCAAACATAAGTGAATTCTTCAGTGTTACTCATAGTTCCATATACATAAATTGTTCCAATATTCACCTTAATATACTCGGCATATCTTGTCCAAATGCCACCTGTAGTGTTATAAGCATTATAATCTTCATAATATCCCGTATATATTGGATAATAAAAGTAGTCAGTCATCAATTGGATATCTCTATCATCATAAATGTTTTCATTGGGTACCAATTCTCGTATTAAATCTTTGTTCAGTTCATAGAAATTTTCATCCTCTAAAAATATAGATAATTCTTTATACGACTTTTTCTCAATCTTTTCACTGAGTTTATCTATACAATCCATTTCTTTATATCTATTATTTTTTTCGTATTCCTGCTTATATTAATCTGTAATTCTTTTTGTCTTATCTTTTTCTTGAACTAGTAATGTAGTTATGACTGCATCTTTTTCTATTACAGTATCATCTATTAAGAATGTTTCTTTTTGCCCACCGTTTATGGAATCCACAACAAGCATTCCTTTCTGAGAATACTCTTGTTCTTTATTCTTTTTATCAAAAAAAGTATATTCTGCATTTGATAAATTACCTATAGTTTCAGTGTAATCGGTTGCACTCAGAACTTCAAACAAATGAGTTTGTAACATAGATGTTGCGAAGATTGATACTAAAATAAAAACAATGCCTATAATTATTCTTTTCATTGATACTTCTCCTTTAGATTAGCGTTTTAATAGAATCCTAATACTTGATACTAATTTTCTTACTAACAATCTCAAAATAATTTAAAGGAAGTGAACTACTTTGTAAAGCAAATAGTCCTGTGATAATACTTGATGAAACACTAGAACCAGATTCGCTCCGTAAAATGAACTGTTCCGATTCAGAAATATATCTGATTGACATCACTTTTTCACCTTTTGTAATAAAGTTTACATTTACATTTTGATAATCCATATTCATATCATCAAGCACTTCATATGAACCTACAGAAATCACATCTTCATCTATAGCTGGGAATGCTAATCTTTCATAAAATACATCTCCCGCTGATGCAATCATAATTACATTATGATCAGAAGCATATTGTATTGCTTCTGTAATATCTAAATCTACGACATAAGATCCAAATGACATATTGATAATATCTGCATCATGATCAACGGCATATCTTATTCCTTGTGATACTAGTGATCCCGTAGTGTTTCCATTTGAATCAAATACTACAATTGGCATGACCCTTGTTTTTGGAGCAATCCCAAATATACCTGTCTGGCTATAATCACATGTTGCAATACATATCATACTTGTACCATGACCATTCGAATCAGTTACGACCTCTGAATTAGTAACCAAATCAATTGGACTCACGACTCTATTTCCATATAGTACTTGCAAGTGTTCATTCATTCCTGAATCAAGAAAAGCAATTGTAATCCCTTCTCCTTGAGATTTCTGCATCATTTGCTGAATGTCTAATTCAGATATATATATTGGATAATCTTCATTTGTTGTACCTAAAGTAAAAACCAAAACAAACGATGCCATTATAATAATTGTATATAAAATTTTAGCTGTGAGCAATCGTATTTTTATGCTGAAAAAGTCCATTTATTCTCCTAACAAATTTAATTGGTTTGTCTCACAAATATACTTAAAGTATCATTGCTAAAAAAAATCTTATATCGTTGCTTTGATTCTATTAAACTCATTGTGATCTTCATCTTTAATTCTTTTCAATTCAGTAAATGTATAATCATCAATTTTAGCATCAAGAACCTTTTTAAGATCTTCATCTTCCTTAAATCTATTGCTCTTTTCAATGCAACCACACTTTATGGTTTTATAAACATCTTTATTTTGTAATGCTATAGCAAATTTAAACTTAACTGCTGAAATATATAAATGTCTTTTTAAATCACACATAACTGCATCCAATTCATCAATTTTACCATGTGCGTAATAAGATGTGATCATACATTCCCCTCCACAAACGTACTTTGCTATACACTGACCACATTTGTTTCTTTCTGACAATACTTTCCAAATAACTTGTTGTTTCTGTGTATCAATACCCATTTTTAAATTCCCAATCTCTAATTCCTTGATATCAATTGCAGCAGGACATGTATAAATTTTTCCATCAGCAGCTAATGAGTATCTGCCTAGTCCAGCATCACATCTCGTTTGAACTTTTTGATTTAAGATGACTCTTAAGATAAATTTTCCCAAATAATCATCGCCATTAAGTAAAGCTGAAATGTATGATAAATCCCCGCCTAATGTTTTCTTAACTAAAAATGAACATAATTTTGAATATTCTTCCTTGATCTCTTCAATATTGTCTTCGCAGATTCCCCCTATCCCGTTTGAACTTCTTACGGGTTTGATACTAATTGCTGGAAAGTATTTAATTAGGTGCTTCATCGTCTGAACCAAATCCTTATTTGAATTGGTTAATGTTACTGCAGCACCTAGTAATGTTCTATCTTTTATTCTTTTAATATTCTTTAATATGGTTTTATGAGTTCCTACCCCATTATAATCAATCCGGTTTAAATCATGTGCTTTCTTGATACCATCAACACTAACACCAAATAATATCCCTGCTATTCTAAGTCTATCAACTGCATCTAAAGTCAAGAGTGTTCCGTTCGTAACAAGCATGGGTAAAACTTCTTTTCTGACTTCATCACTCTTTTGTTTACAATAATCACCTATATCACAAATTAAATCCAAATCTAGTAGAGGTTCACCAGAACCTGTTGGATCAACGATATATTTCTCTGCATTAGGATGAAGCTTAATGATGTCATCTATAAACCTTTTCGCTTCTTCAATTTTCATTTGATCTGAATCACGTGTCTTTTTAAAACAGTATGTACAAGCCAAGTTGCATTGTGAAGAAGTGTGAAGACTGATATAAACTGTCTTAAATAAATCATGATTATATGCTTTTAGTTCGTCAATAGTATCCAACATATGATTATCTTTAAGAATATTAAGCTCTGACTGCTTTAATTTTTGGTATTGCTCTTGATTAAGGATAACTTGATTTCCATTAATTAAGCTAATCAACAATTTGCTATTGTTAAAATCAAATATCTCATAGTTCACAAAAATCCCCCAGTATAAAATACATACATTCAAACGAGTAGTAACTTTAATTATACATTACTTGATAATCTCATTTTATCATCGAGATGTAAATAGAAACAGGGCGTATATGTCCTATAATACTTGTTTATTATTAATATTCTTGTTTATATAAAGTATTAATTGGATAGTCACAATATTTAATCTCTAAACAATCTAGATTCAGTTAGAAGAACTCCTAAGTATAGGCTATATCAAATAGCTAGAAGGTATCGACGATAAGCTTATGCATGGCTTTCATTACGGGTGAGGTTCGAACGACTTACGACATAATATAGTTTTTAATCTTTAGTTATCTTATCTATCGTGAAATTATATCTCATCAACGAGAGATGAAAAAAAATCTATATGCTTGCTACATTCGCATACTTCTTAAAGATGAGGTAAGTCAAAAATAAACCACTCATTGGGAGTGGTTCATTGCTTATATTTTTCTCAGTTCATCTAAAATTTTGACCATCGCCCAAGTATCTTGTTTACAATACTCTAAAAGGTCTTGATATGTCTGTTTAAATGTTTGATCATCCATAAATGGAAATCTTGCATAAGCAACTAAAGCTTCGGTCCCATTTCCTATACCTAAATCTTTATAGGTCAAATCACTAAAAACAGGAAGCACTTTTTTAATTGAGAACGAACCATTTAAGTCATTATGATAATAGTTGATCGTTTTAGCCAATTCTTCTTCAAAGCCAAGCGGAACATAAAGTTTTTGGTTGCCCTTAAGCAGATGCATCAAGTCAAAAAGTCTATCAACCATATCTAACAATCTTTCACGATATTCAGGATATATTTCAGCCATCTCTTTCAATCTTGTTTGTTCAAATGATTGATTGTAAACAAGAATTGATCCACCATCTTGCTTGATGATTGAAAGCATATGTTCAACCAAATCTTTTCTTAAATCAATATGTTTGGTTGCAATATAACTATCATTATCCAAATCCTTATCACAAACACCTGGAGTATGTTCAATATGGATAGAATATTGAAATAATGATTGACTGTATGGTTTTTCACCTTTGAATCTGGGTAAAGGGCACGGAAATGTTTCAAAGTCTAGATGGTAAATTGGATATTTGAGGGTTTCTATACCAGCTCTTATTTTTTCTTCATGATAAAAGGGTTCTCCTGATTCAATCACTTCTCTTTGAATGATATTGTTTGCTCTTTTAAGCCATGAGAACGGTATATCGGTTGCATGAATATAACCTTCATTGATCAAATCGTATCGATCATGTTTTTCATCATGATCATCTTTGAATCCGTTGTGTCCACCCATATAAGTGAATAAGCTATTCTTTTCTGGAATATGCTTGTAACAGATAGGAAAGAACTTGCATTGTCTTGAATCTTTTCTTTGACAGTGTATGCCAAGATGCACTGGGTTTGCATTTAAAGTGTTCAGTCTATCTAATACGATTTGTACATCATTTTTGATTATCGGCATCATTGATTCTGTTAAAGAAGTAACATCAATTAAGGTGATGATATCATCACCATAGATGGGTTCATTCTTCTCATTGACTAGTCCTTCATGGATATACTCAGAGTTTAAGACAACCAAATAATATTTGATGTTTTTATTGGTTTTTAAAGCATTTTCCAATACATATCTTTGGTATGATATGTCATAGACATAACGACCTTCTTTTCCAAGTCTATTTCTTAGTTTTTGAACTTTCTTTTGATAATCTTCATTGGTATCACCAAACAAATCTTGCTGCAACATCAAAATAC
>JAIPGC010000066.1 GCA_021736335.1 Acholeplasmataceae bacterium
TGTACTAGGTTCAGGCTTAGGAGATGTTGATATTACTATCACATTTGATGATACAGCTCAAGATACTCTAGTTTATAGATTAAAGACTGTTGAAGTTTTAGCAGATGTTCCTATTGATAGTGTTACAATCACTGCTGATGTCTTAACATTACCAGAAGCAAATAATGCAGAAGTTAGAGACCAAGTATTTATTGGCACAGTAGTAACGATTACTGTTGACATCTTGCCACTTAATGCGACAAACCAAAATTATACCATTACAACTTCTAATTCAAGAGCTGAAGCTGTTGGCAACGTCGTAACATTTGTTTGGGGTGCAACTGGTCCTGGTAGTGTCAGTATCATTGTTACATTTGAAGATACAACAGTTGGAGTTGCAGGTGTTTATAACTTCCGTTTCACAACTGTAGAAGTTGTTCCAGTAACTGATGTTACAGTTAGTACGGATGTCTTAACATTACCAGAAGCTAATAATGCAGAAGTAAGAGATTTAGTTGCAATCGGCACAGTAGCAACTTTCACAGTTGCCATCTTACCACTTAATGCTAGTTACCCAGGATATACCATTACAACATCGAATTCAAGAGCTGAAGCTGTAGGCAATGTTGTTACATTTGTTTATGGTAATACAGGTCCAGGTAGTGTCAGTGTCGTTGTTACATTTGATGATCCTAGCGTTGCATCATTAGAGTATCGATTCACAACTTTTGAACCTGTTATTCCAATAACTAGTGTTATAATTACAGCAGATACATTAACCTTACCTGAAGCAAACAATAGTGAAGTTAGAGATAATGTCTTAATCAATACCGTAGTTACAATTACTGTTTCAGATATTTTGCCAGCAAACGCTAGCAATCAAAATTATACAATTACTGTATCGAATTCTAGAGGTACAGTAAGTGGTAATACTGTGACATTTATAACAACAGGTCTCATAAGCATTTATGTCACTTTTGAAGATACATCTATAGGTGTTGCAGGTGTTTTCAATTATCGATTTACAATTATATCTTAGTTGAACTCAATATTCTGAAAGGCAGTGAAATGATGAGTATAATGGAAGAATCATTGGCATTACATAGAAAATTAAAAGGTAAAATATCGGTTGAAAGCAAATTCGATATTAAAAACAAAAAAGATTTATCATTAGTCTATACACCTGGTGTAGCAAGCAGCTGCCTAAGTATTAAAGATAACCCCGAAGAAGCTTATGAATTAACTTCAAAAAATAATACTGTCGCTGTCATCAGCGATGGCACGGCAGTATTAGGCTTGGGGGATATTGGACCACTTGCTGCGATTCCTGTTATGGAAGGCAAGTGTGCTATCTTTAAAAGATTTGCAGGTATTGATGCGATTCCCATCGTGTTAAACACGAAGGATGTTAATGAATTGGTACAAACGATTTATCATTTAGCACCTTCTTTTGGTGGAATTAATTTAGAAGACATCAGTGCACCTCGATGCTTTGAAGTAGAAAAGAGACTCCGAAGTATGCTTGATATTCCTGTTTTTCATGATGATCAACATGGAACCGCAATTGCATGCAGTGCAGCATTATTAAATGCTTTGAAGCTTGTAAAAAAAGATTTAGAGCATGCGAAGATTGTCATTAATGGTGCAGGTAGTGCAGGTATTGCAATATCAACATTCTTGCTTGGATTAGGTGCTAAGAACTTAATTGTTTGCGATAAAGCAGGTATCCTAGATCCAGAAGATAAAAATTTAAATAGCACTCAAGTAGAAATGGCTCGTTTATCAAATAAGCGTGGCTATAAAGGCAGTTTAAGTGTTGTTTTAACTAAGGCTGATGCTTTTATTGGTGTGAGTGCCGGAAACATAGTCAGTAAGGAAATGGTTCGATTGATGAATCAAGATGCTGTTGTATTTGCACTTGCAAATCCAACACCTGAAATATCTAGAGAACTTGCACTTGAAGCTGGTGCTAGAATATATGGAGCGGGTATTTCAAATATTCCAAACCAAATCAATAATGCACTTGTATTCCCTGGGTTATTTAAGGGATTACTCAAAGCAAGAGTCAAACAGATTGATACAGATATGGAAATCGCTGCATGCAAAGCATTAGCAGGATTGGTATCTGATAGTGAATTAACAGAAGATTATATCATCCCAGATGTTTTTAATGAAAATGTTACGAAAGCGATTAGTGAAGCCATCATTAGATGTCAGTTGGAAAAATGAAGAAATTATTGTTGATTGTTTTACTTTTTACATCCTTTATCCTTGCGAGTTGCAAAACCGAATCAGATCCTATCGTACCACCAGTAGATACCAAGATAGATTACCTTGAAAAAGAAGACCTAGCAAGTGATTATATCTCTTGGTATGGCAGACATCATCATGTACTTGATCAAGAAGTTTTTTATCATACAGCAACAGGATTTGAAATCAGCTTTACGGGAAGAATCGTTGACATTAACTTATCACTTTCTGATAAGCATAATGACATCTATTTTTCTCTTGCTAAAGACGATGAATCCTTATTGGATGGTGAAGTTCTGATCTTAAGTGAAGAGTTACAAACATTTAGAATTACATTTGACACTTATGGTGATCACCGGGTTCAACTTGTTAAACGCAGTGAACCAGAAGACGGCGTGACTGCCTTAGTTTCCTTAGAAACCAATGGAACCTTTAATAAAATTATTCAAGATGACACAGCACCACATTTTCTTATGATTGGTGCCTCAGGTATTTCAGGTCATGGTGCTTTAGGTATAGCTGGACAAGGTAGAACTACTGAAAACTCTTCATCACTTCATTCATTTGGATATTTAACAGCCCTACAGTTTGGTGGTAGTTTTGAATTTGTGAGTAATTCTGGTTGGGGATTGGCATTTGGATATAATGATATTACAGGTGAAACCAATATCAATAAAGCATATGACTATATAGGTATTGATGCTAACCAAGAGCTTGTTAATGTTGTTTACGATCATAGTGTTGTACCAGATATCGTTATTGTTAATATTGGTGGCAATGATTATACATCAGTTATCAACCGGTTAAGTGGATTTGCAAAAGAAGATAAAATTGCTGAATTTAAAAATACAGTTGCTCTGTTCATCTTGAAAATTAGGGAAGATGCACCCAATGCTCATATTTTTTGGACGATGACAAGTGGTTCCTTAAATGGCAGTGCAGCAGCAAGCGTCATTGCATTATTGGAACCAGAAGATCAAGCATTTGTGCATATGGTTGTGATTAAAGCTGTTGGTGAGGATGGAGATCCAGTGGGAGCTAATAATCATAGTTCGTTTATCACTCATCAAAAATCAGCAGATTTAATAGCTGCAGCAATTTTAGAGTTTACAAGTTTAACTCGAACTACATAAGTTAAAAAGATATAAAGCGTTATCCTAAATAAACACGAAAAAGACACTGGTAGCTTTATGGCTTTAGTGTCTTTTTTCATGTTGTTGATTCATGTTGTTTTGATTATCATAGAATAATAGATGCCTTTATTCTACGATAATCACATAAAGTAGAATAATAACTTGATTATCCAAGCGTATTGATGTAAAATATGCTAAAGAAAGCATGTGATATGAATGAAACCATTTGTTACATATGAAAATAGAATATATGAGTCGACTCACTCAATTACACATATACCAAGACGAAAAAAAGAATTAATGCTCAAACCTTATCAAAGTGCGGTAATTGAAGATTTATCACAAATTGATATCGTACTGAGTGACTCGACGTTTCATCTTTTTATCAATGCCTTGGAAGCTATATCAAAATTGGATGGATATGCAAAAGACAAATTCGCTGCATTTCCAATTCTTTTACTCAGGACTGAAGCTTTATCAAGTTCTCAAATTGAACATTATCATGCGAGCAATAGAAGTGTTGCATTAGCTCAATTGAATAAGAAGCATACCAAAGAAGCAAAGATCATACAATCGAATTTGGATGCTTTGATAAAAAGTACAAGTGAAGATAGAAACATTGATTTAAATTTTATCGAAGATATTCACGGGTATCTGATGGGAGATTCAACTCACAAAGACGATTTAGGTATAAGAAAAGTTGTCAACTGGATTGGAGTGTCCAATCTATTTCCGCATGAAGCAGATTATGTCCCACCACACCCAGATCACTTGAATGTTTATTTGTCGCAACTTATAAAGTTCATTAATAGAAATGATCTTCATCCACTCATTCTTTCAGCATTTGCTCAAGCTTATTTTGAAATCATTCATCCATTTATAGATGGTAACGGACGTGTTGGAAGAATTCTCATCCAGATTATCTTACACAGATTTGCATTTACTGAAAATATCTTTATACCCATATCAGTGAGTCTAGTTAAAAATACAAAACGTTACGTAGATAGTTTAAATGCATTTAAAGAAGGCTATTATGAAGAAGCAATACAAGTCATACTCCAAAGTATATTGGATGTTATTCCTCACGTCTATCGTGTATTAGAGACAATGATTGAAATGAAACAAGGTTTTTTGAACAAGATCAAAGCAAGAAGTGATGCCTTAGTTTGGAGAATTATAGATGATATCTTTATGCAACCAGTTATTGATGTCGACTACATTAAAAGAAAACATAAAGCAAATGATCAAGCGGTAAGAAATAATATTGAACTCTTGTTAGATGCTGGGATACTAACTAAAATAGGAAACAACATGAGAGATGTTACATATGAGTGTAAGGAGATATTATCAATACTAGATGGTTTTGCTGTTATATAAAAATAAGTTGAGATAAAACATTAAAAAAAGGAAGAATTTTCTTCCTTTTTATCTTCTACGTCTAAATATACCTGCACCACCACTAGAACCTCCACCACCTTTATTCAAGATAAAACCACCACCAGCAAAAAATATGAATAAGATAGGTAGTATAGCAGAAAGTTTTTCACCCCAGGTAGAAAAAGGGGATAATAAAAATATGATTAAACTCATGGGAATCGGATCATCATAAGAAGTATCTGGGTTATCAATCAAATATTGTTCAAATACGCTCATATCATAATCGAAACTTTCATAGCCGTAAATATCAACATAAATAGCTGAAAGCAATTCATATTCCATGTGCATGACAGCTAGATCAAGATCATCTGTTGTATCACTATATAAGGTGTTATCAACAATGACTCCCAGTTGTGTTGGAGAAATGTATTGTTCCATCCGATAACCGAGCTCTATTTGAGTTTCTACGAGTTCTAAATATTCTATTTCATTTTCAATATAAGGCTTAAAGAATAAGATGATTAGAATACCCATATCATCATCGCCAATGCGCCATTGGCGATATAAATCTGTTTTATTATAAGAAGCGATATCATCAAGCTCTTCAACCTCAAAGGTTGCTATAACAAGTTGTGTGCCACCATCTATTTCATCTTGAGTGTTTTCGTATAACCTTTCACCTTCACGTCTGATGCTATCTCTAGTTGCTTCATAAAGAATATTTGCATAATCATTGATATAAAAGGCACTTGTTGGTCTTGGGTATTCATCCTTTTTACATGCTAAAAGAACTGTAAGAAGGGTGAACATGATGAATATGTATAATATCTTTTTTATATTAATCAAATTCAATAACTGGGACTTCATCTGCACCATCATTCATCTTCCAGTAGTCAACACTCTTGTCAAAACCAAAAAGACCTGCATATAGAACTCTTGGGAATCTTCTAACTGATGCATTGTAATCTTCAACTGCTTCATTATAATCACGTCTAGCAACAGCTAAAGTTGATTCCATAGAAGATACTTCATCAATTAATAAATAATAAGATCCTGCAGCAGCTATTGATGGATAATTTTCCATGACAACTAATAAATTAGCTAAAGCTACAGCCTCAAGTGCATCAGCAGCAATGAGTTCATCTTGAGTGTTAGCATTTGCATAAGCGGTTCTAGCATCTACAATCGCTTGATAGACTGCGAGCTCATGATCTTGTAATCCTTGAACTGAAGCGACAATCTGTCCAATCTTATCATGTCTTTCTTGTAACCGGACTTCGATTTGACTATATTTCGAATTAATGTCTTCATCAAGATTGACCAAACCATTATAACCAGTAATTAAACTGATACCTACAATTAAAACAAGTAAAGCAAGAACAGCAGATGTAATGATGACAATCTGTTTACCCTTGAACATAATAAACCTCCATATGTTATGTTTATCCCTAATAATCAAATTATAACTCAAAATAATTGATATGAAATAGATTAACGCATTTTTTCTTTCATTCAATTAGAATTAATGATATGTGAATGTTTTTTTCTTGATATTGAAAGAAATGGACGATATTGGTTAAGAATTGGATACCTTACTAAGGTATAATAAAAGTAAGTAAGACATATAAAGGAGGACCTATGCATAAGACTATAACCATATTATGGATCATGATATTATCTTTTGTTCTTTTTAGTTGTGTCCTACCTGATACAAATAATGAATCTATTTTTATTAGTCAAATTTCATTATCTCCTGAAAATAGAGGATTAGAAGTTGAAATATCTTTTGATGAATCCAAATTGAGTCTCGATCCTAGTTTAATCACATCTTTTGGTATCAATTATACAATAGAAGGTTTTGATGAAAGTATCAATGTGCTGTATATTGGTAATCCATTTGCGTTAGAAGTTCAACCTTTAATTGTCATTATTAATGATATTAATCCTGATTATTATCATCTTGATATAGAATTTGAAGCCTATTTTTATTCATTTGATGAAGAGACCTATATCTATGCAATTGATAAACCTGTTGTTAATATGTATCAATTAGCACTAGAAGATGATTCAGAATTTGCTGATGAGATCATATTCTTAGTAGAAAATGATATTATAACAACCATAGAATTTGATATGGACACTTCAGATTATAGTGTCATATCAACTTCAGAAGCATATGTAGTATCACTTTCAACAAATGATGAAGATATCATCATCACTATTATTCCAGAAGCAGGATATAGATTTGTTGATACAGTCAGTTTAACAATCAATGATGAACTGATTCAGGCTTCTAAATATACGATTGATCAACAAACCCTAACTTATACATTTAAGAACCCTAATATTGTCGATCCTTTCGAATATGTCGATGTTGATGTGACATTTGATACAGATGGAGGATATTGGCATAGCGACATTTTTCAAAGCTTTGTTGAAGAAGATCATTTGTTATTAACATCTCTTAATGATGTGAGTGGTGTATCATTTACACTAGCTGACACGTCTATTACAACACTCAGATGGTTTTACAAGCTCTTCTTAAAGTATAACGAAACCTATGGAGCTTATGAAGTTGTCTCAACTGATAGAGCGACTGCAGCCATTTCAGATTTAAGCTTACCAGCTTATGACTATGTATTAGCTATCCATGATAATTGTCAAGATCAAGAAGCACTTGATGCTATGATTTTATATACAACTGATGCTGTAGACTTATTACTCATAACCTTTGACTCAGATGTTGAACTATATACATCAGGATCTTTAGGATTATCAATTTATAATGATACAATCATCTCTCAAAACTATGTTCAAACATTCAATGAGGCAGTAGATCTACCTGAACCATTCAAACCTGAATACACATTTTTAGGTTGGAGTGACGGGCAAAGATTGTTTCAAACATTTCCAAGATACCAAGCACAAGACAATACACTTCAAGTGACTTATGTTGCAGTTTGGGAGGCTGATACAATGAGCGATGTTGAATTATATTTATCTGATTTAATTCCAGACATAGTAAGCGAGAATTTAGATTTACCAACGTCTTATAGTGATTTTTCAATTTTATGGGTATCATCTGATCCTGAGATCATAAGTGATACAGGTGTTTATAAGAGACCCTATCAAGCAACAACAGTCACTTTATCAGCAACAATCACTCAAGGTGAGCAAACACTTACGAAGTACTATACAATTGAAGCAGAAGGATATAAATCTTTAAATGCTCCAATTGCATCATCTTATATTTATCGTGATTATCATTTAACAACTGATGAATTCTTTAATACTTTAGATATCATTAATTGTGCCTTTATAACTGCAGATAGTGCAGGAAACCTAACAGGTACAAACTTCTTAGCAAATGTAGCTAATTATATCATGCCAAGAGCACGTGCCAATGGAGATTGGGTCATCGTCTCAATTGCTCCAGATTCAGAGTGGACAACAATAGCAACAAGCACAACCAGAATCAATACGTTTGCTGATAATATCGTCAACTTGATTAATACTTATGGTTTTGATGGTGTTGATATTGATTGGGAAATTCCTTTACCAACAGGAACTCAATATACGGTCATGATGGAAATCATTTCTACCAAGGTTAAAGCAAATAATCCCAACCACTTGGTTACAGCTGCCATTGCTGGTGGCACATGGCAACCACCAAGTTATGATCTTGTCAATTCACATCAATACTTAGACTATATCAACATGATGACTTATGGTATGGTATCAAATAATGGATATTATCAAAATGCACTTTATCGTTCAACAGTCTATGATTATCCAACATTTAATGCTGGTAAAACATTAGGTAGTTGTTCAATTGCTGAAAGTGT
>JAIPGC010000067.1 GCA_021736335.1 Acholeplasmataceae bacterium
GGTTTTTAACTTTGATCATAACTGGTGTAATAATGGTGATGAAGTCACTGATTCTAAGAAGTTAAAAACTAATGTTGTAAACTTAAAGTCCGTATTTAACAAATGGCAAACAGCATTTAAGGATAAGGGGTGGTTACCGCTTAATTGGTTAAACCACGATCAACCTCGTCTGATGACTCAATATGGAAACCATAAGTATCCACTAGAGTCAGGTAAAATGCTTGCTACAGTATTGCACATGATGCGCGGTACACCATTTATTTATCAGGGTGAAGAAATTGGTATGACTAATTTTCCCTTTGAGGATGTCACTCAATTTAATGATATATCTAGTAAAAATGCATATACCTATTATTTAGAAAAAGAACCTGATGATCCCGTAAAAGCACTTAAAAAAGCATCATTAAAATCAAGAGACAATCCTAGAACTCCAATGCAATGGACCAAAGGATATTTAGCAGGTTTTAGCACAGTCAATCCATGGATGATGATCAACTATAATTACAAAAAAATTAATGTTGAAAACAATTTAAAAAATAAAAACTCTTTATGGTATCATTATCAAGAGTTGATTAGACTTAGAAGAACAAGTGATTATCATGAAATTATCACATATGGTGACTTTAAGTTACTTGATCCACTAGATGAAAATCTGTTTTGTTATGAAAGAAAATTGAAGGAACAAACATTACTTGTCATCAATTCTTTTTCAACAAAAAAAGTGAGTTATGATTTATCAAAATATGATATAATTGATAAGATTATTGCAAATTATAAGACATATACCATCAAAGATGGTCAATTAAAATTAAGACCTTTTGAATCAATTGTGTTCGAAATTAAGGAGAAATTATGAGAAAAACCGGTATTTTACTTCATATATCTAGCTTACCTAGCAATTATGGTATCGGATCATATGGCAAAGAAGCTTATCGATTTGTTGATTTTTTAGAAAAATGCGAACAATCGTATTGGCAGTTGTTGCCACTTGGACCAACATCTTATGGTGATTCACCGTATCAGACTTTTTCTGCATTTGCAAATAATCCTTATTTCATTGATTTGGATCAATTGGTTGAAGAAAAATTATTAAGAAAAAGTGAAATAGTTGCAACATTTAAGTCTCCTAGATATGTAGACTATAAAGAATTGTATGAGGAACGCTTTATTATTTTGAAGAAAGCTTTTCTTCGCTTCAATCAAAACAACGAAGCTTATTTAAAATTCATCACAGATAATTCAAAATGGTTGAATGATTATGCTATGTTTATGGCGATTAAAGCTAGATTTGGTGGTTCATCATGGCTTTCTTGGGATGAAGAACTAAGACAAAGGGAACCTCAAGTTATGGCCAAATATGAGACCTTGCTTAAAGAAGATATTGAATTTCAACGTTTCTTGCAATATAAGTCTTACGCACAATGGTTAACTCTCAAAAAATATGCAAATAGCAAAGGTATTATGATTATTGGTGATATGCCTATGTATGTCTCTTATGATAGTAGTGACGTTTGGGCAAATCCAACCTATTTTGATTTAGCTGATAATAAAATACCCAATCATATTGCAGGTGTTCCACCTGATAATTATTCAAGTAATGGACAATTATGGGGTAATCCATTATATAATTGGGAAACTTTGGAAAAAAACGACTTTGAGTGGTGGGTCGATCGTGTAGCATCCGCATCAGTGTTATTTGATATGTTAAGAATTGATCACTTTATCGGATTCCAAAATTTTTATAGTATCGCTTATGGTGAAAAGACAGCTAAAAATGGTGAATGGAAAAAAGGCCCTGGCATGAAGCTTTTCAATGTGATTAAGAAAAAACTTGGTGATGTCAATATTATTGCTGAAGATTTAGGTGTTATAACACCTGAAGTGAGACAATTACTCAAAGAAACAGGATTTCCTGGGATGAAGCTTTTACAATTTGCATTTGATTCAAGAGAAGAAAATGATTATATTCCACATCATTATACGAACAATGTGATTGCCTACACTGGCACACATGACAATCAAACTACACAATCTTGGTTTTCTAGTCTTGCTGAAAAGGATTTGAGATATTGTTTGAATTATATCAATCACTCTGGTAATCAAAGCAAAGTTGATAGCCTCATCAAAGCAACACATGCTTGTATAGCTGATACGACAATTATTCCGATGCAAGATTACTTGCATTTAGGAGATGAAGGTAGAATGAATATACCATCAACAACCGGCAATAATTGGCGTTGGCGATTATTAAAATCAGAACTCAATTACAAGCTACAAGTTAAAATCAAAGATGTTACAATTCTATATGGAAGAGGAAAGTCAAAGGATAGTTGACTATCCTTTTTGACGTAAAGCATATGAGTGAAATCAGAGGCGTTAACTTAGGTGGATGGTTTGTTTTAGAATCATGGATCAAGCCAGCTCTATTTGAAAATATTAAATCTAAAGATGAAACAGGATTTTCGCTACTCAATCCAAATGCTGAAAAAGACTTAAAAGAGCATTGGGATACTTTTATCGTTAAAGAAGACTTCATTTACCTTAAGTCTATTGGAATCAATTCAGTACGCTTACCTATACCTTGGTGGCTACAAGGAGAAAGTCCTTACTTCAGCTGTTTAACATATCTACATAGAGCGATGCAATGGGCAACAGAAGTTGGTTTAGACGTACTTTTAGATTTACATACTGCACCTGGATGTCAAAATGGATTTGATAATGGTGGTATTCAGGATGTTATGACATGGCATCTGGATCTGAAAAATATTCAAATAACAGTCGATAAACTTGAGTATATCGCAGATACATTTAAAGACTATCCTTCATTTTGGGGTCTACAAGTTTTAAATGAACCATTTCTAACCATTGATATGGATATTATCATTGACTTTTATTTGAGATCCTATCGTGCCATTCGGAAACATACAAATAAAACTATCGTATTTCATGATTCTTTTAGATCTGATCACGATGTATGGAAACCATTTTTTACAAATCCAGAACTTAAAAACGTCATGTTTGATCTTCATCTATATCATTGTTTTGATCCAAAACTTGCAACCTGTACCTTTGATGTTCATATAGATTTGATCTTAAATAAGAGATTACAAATCATTAAAGACATTTCAAAATTCGTTGATGTCATCATTGGTGAATGGTCACTAGGAATCAAATATGATACGATGAAGCTTGATCCTACTATAAGCCATAAGCAATATGATAAAATGCTTGCTGATTTACAACTGTATATCTATTCGTTTGCAAAAGGATATTACTTTTGGAACTATAAAATTGAAAACGATCGTTTGGGATGGAATTTTAAAAAACTCATAGAAGAAGGCATTATGCCTGATCATTACGAATAAATAGCCTTCATTGAAGGCTTTTTCTATGAAAAAAAATGAGTTCAGAAAGCATCTGAACTCACTAGTATTAAAAGACATTAACTCGCTTTAAAAAGGTTTTCGTTCTTTCTTCTTTAGGATGAACAAATATATCTTCTGGTGTTCCCATTTCTACGATTTGACCATCAGACATAAAGATAACTCGATCAGAAACCTCTTTAGCAAAAGCCATTTCATGGGTAACAATAACCATAGTCATACCTTCCAAAACAAGACTTCTCATGACACTTAAAACCTCACCAACCATCTCAGGATCAAGTGCAGAAGTAGGCTCATCAAACAACATCACATCAGGTTTCATAGCAAGTGCTCTAGCTATAGCAACTCTTTGTTTTTGTCCACCAGATAGTTGATTAGGATAAGCTTCTACCTTATCAGTTAATCCAACTTTTGCAAGTAAATCGATAGCCAATTGATTGGCTTTTTCCTCTTCAATTTTGAGCACCAAACGAGGGGATAAAGTAATATTTTCGAGAACACTCAAATGAGGAAATAGATTAAATGACTGGAAAACCATCCCTATTTTTTCTCTTAATTGGTTAATATTTTTTGACTTGATATCAAGTGTTTGACCTTCGAAAATAACGGAACCAGAAGTTGGAGTTTCCATTAAATTCATGCATCTAAGTAATGTTGATTTACCAGATCCACTAGGACCAATAATTGATACAACCTCACCTTTATGAACAACCATATCTACACCTGTAAGTGCATGTATCGTTCCTTTAAATGTTTTTGTTAAGCCATTTACAACTATAATATCTTTACTTGGCGTCTGCATTATGCATCCTCCGTTCGATGTAATTCATTAATTTTGATAATGGATAAGTAAGCAATAAATACATGATGCCTGCAACAATGTATAACTCAGTAACAGCAGGTGAACTGGCTTTTAAAATACCAACTTGATACATCAGCTCTGCAATACCAAGATACATAAAAATTGAGGTTTCCTTGATGATGGTTACAAATTCATTGCCTAATGCTGGAAATATATTTTTGATTGCTTGAGGTAACACTATTTTTTTCATTGTCAAAGCACTGCTCATCCCTAAACTTCTAGCTGCCTCGGTTTGACCTTGATCAACTGCCTGGATACCACCGCGAATAATTTCGCTAATATAGGCTGAACTGTTAATTAGTAAAGCAACCAAGCCTGGAACAAAACTACCCATATCAATACCACCAATAAGCAGCAATGGAATGTTGAGCAATTGATATATTAAAAGAACCTGAACAAGCATCGGAGTTCCACGAATAATTTCTACATATGCGGTTGCTGGAATATTAAGAAACTTGTTTTTAGATAGTCGCATCAAAGCTGGAATAAGGGCTAAGATACTCCCTAACATAACAGCTAAAAATGCGAGTAGCAGTGTCATCAATAAGCCTTGAAACAGCAAGCCAACACTGTACCTATTAAGCAAAAATGAGAAACTAAGAAATACGTTCATCGCACTACTCAGAATAAGTGACTAACCACTGTGCAATTAAGCCTTGTTCGTTAAGATCATCAATGACTTGATTAATCACTGCAAGCAATGCAGTATCTCCTTTTTGAACACCAACTGCGTTTCCATCATAACCTTCCAAAGTTGTCAATGTTAATTTAACAAAATCAGAATAGCCATCGTTGATTTTAGCATCAGCAACTGGACCTTCAGTAAATAAAGCATCAATTTGATCATTATTTAAGTTATTGAACAATTCATTAATATCTTGAATAATCTTAGCAGTTGCATTTGGTGTAAACAATTCAGCAAACTCTGCTTGAATAGATCCTGTTTGAGCACCAACGCGAACACCAGATACATTTAAATCTTCAATAGATTGATAAACATTCACATTATCTTTATGAATCAGTACCACTTGAGCGACAGTTTCTTCTGTATAATATGATTTGGAAAAATCAATCACTAATTGACGAGATGGTGTAGGTGTCATTGCAGCAATGATAAAATCTACTTTTCCTGCACGCACATCTTCAACTAGAAAATCAAAACCCTTGTGAACAACTCTTAAATTTTTACCTAATGCGACAGCGATTGCTTTAGCAATCTCGATATCAACACCAACAACAGTATTCTTACCATTTTCATCTTGCACGATATTTTCATATGGTGGATAATCAGCAGAAGTTGCCATCGTAACAAATTCGGTAAAATCTTCATCTAAAATAAAATCAAATACATTTGAGCTGTTGCTACAGCCATAAATGCCTAGTGCACTAATAACTAAAATAACTACCATTAACAATTTTTTCATTTCAAATCTCCTTTTCAAATTAAAAAAGCCATTGCTGGCTTTATATTCATCTATACTCAGGGAGATTTCCCATCTTGAAAGTTTGCCGGCTTTTTTATATATGAAACAATATTAACATAAAAAATTTCATATGCAATAAAAAAATAAAAAAAAATTAAGTAAACGTTATCATAGTCAAAAAAACGAAAAAAAAGCTTTGAAGTTCAAAAAATAAAAATTTAAATTGACAATTACTCGAAAATGACTTATAATAACGCTTGAAATATAAGGAGGATTAGACATGATATTTGAACGAATTAAAGAAATGATTGTAGAAGAACTTAACGTCCCAGTGGAAAAAATTACTATGGAAGCTAGACTTGCAGAAGATCTTGGAGCAGATTCAATTGACGCTGTAGAGCTTATCATGAACATCGAAGATGAATTTTCAGTACAAGTTAGTGATGAAGAAGCACAAAACATCAAAACAGTTGGAGACTTAGTTAAGTACGTTGAAGCTTTAAAATAAAACAAAAGGGGAATAGAAATTCCCTTTTTTTGTTTCAAAATCTTCTTTTTTTTTATATAATAAGTATAGCATCGAAAGAAGGTACATAGATATGTTATATAACTTTAATGAAATTGAAAAGAAATGGCAATCGTATTGGTACGAACAAAAGCTATTTAAGACACAAGAAAACAGACTAAAGGACAAGTTCTATGTTTTAGACATGTTTCCTTATCCCAGCGCAAGTGGACTTCATGTAGGACATATCGAAGGATATACAGCTACAGATATCATCAGTCGCTTTAAGCGTATGCAGGGATATAACGTTCTTCATCCGTTTGGATGGGATGCTTTTGGTTTGCCTGCTGAACAATATGCATTATCTACGGGTAAAGATCCAAAGACTTTTACCTATCAAAATATCCAAACATTTAAAAAACAAATTATAGAATCTGGAAAAGGCATTGATTGGGATAGAGAGTTTGCTACCGCAGATCCCAATTATTTTAAATGGACTCAATGGATTTTCAAGAAGATGTATGAACATGGCCTTGCAGTTCTAAAAGATGTTGAAGTCAATTTCTGCGAAGGCCTGGGAACTGTTCTTGCTAACGATGAAATTGAATTAGTCGATGGCAAAATGGTATCTGAAAGAGGAAACTATCCAGTCATTAAAAAAGCCATGCGTCAATGGGTTTTAAGAATCACAGCTTATGCAGATCGCTTATTAGATGATCTAGATCTTTTAGATTGGCCAGAGCATTTAAAAGAAATGCAAAGAAATTGGATTGGAAAGAGTCAAGGTGCGATGATGACCTTTAAGGTTGATCATAGTGATGAATCCTTTGATGTTTTTACAACACGTCCCGATACGATTTATGGTGCGACCTATTGTGTTTTAGCACCTGAACATCCAATGGTTTTAAGAATTACATCAGAAGATGAAATAAAGCAAGTAAAAGCTTATATTGAAGCAACCAAACAAAAAAATGAAATGGATCGTTCAATGGATAGAACCAAGAGCGGTGTTTTCACTGGATCATATGCAATCAATCCGCTCAACAATAAGAAAGTACCTATTTGGATTGCTGATTATGTACTTCCTCATTATGGTACTGGTGCAGTCATGGCTGTACCTGCACATGATGAAAGAGATTTTGAATTTGCTCAAATTCATGGTTTAGATATCGTTGAAGTCGTTCAAGGTGGATCAGAAGGTGCCTATGTTGGAGATGGTATTCACTTCAATAGTGGCATCATCGATGGCTTATATAATGATGAAGCCAAAGAAAAAATTATCGAATTCCTTGAAAAAACCAATCAAGGCTATGGGCATTGCACCTATAAATTAAGAGATTGGGTATTCTCAAGACAAAGATATTGGGGAGAACCATTTCCTGTCATCTATGATGAGAATGATGAAATTCACATCCTTGAAGATGACGATCTTCCATTAGAGTTACCTATACTCAAAAATATTCGCCCAAGTGGCACAGGTGAGAGTCCATTAGCTAATGCCCACAATTGGTTAAATGTTAACTATCATGGCATCAAAGGTAGAAGAGATACAAATACCATGCCTCAATTGGCAGGTAGCTCATGGTATTTCATTGGCTATATACTTAAAAATCATTTAGGGATGATACCTCTTAATTCTGCTGAAGCAAAATCTCTTTTAGACAAATGGCTTCCTGTAGATGTCTATGTTGGTGGAACAGAACATGCCGTTGGGCATCTCCTATATTCCCGTTTTTGGACGAAGTTCCTTCATGATCTAGGTTTAGTCTCATGCAAAGAACCATTTAAGAAATTATTCAATCAGGGTATGATTTTAGGTGATGATCATTCTAAGATGAGCAAATCCAAAGGTAATGTTGTCAATCCTGATGATGTCTATCAATCACATGGAGCAGATTCTCTAAGATTATATGAGATGTTTATGGGTCCACTTGAATCAGAAAAACCTTGGTCAACTGAAAGCTTGAATGGATCAAAGAAATTTCTAGATCGTGTATGGAGAATGTTTGAGTTCCCCATTCATAAAGAAGAAGTCAAGTCACTCAGAAAATCATATCATCAAACCATTAAAAAGGTAACTGAAGATTATGATAAGCTTGCATTCAATACAGCGATATCTCAGATGATGATATTCGTCAATGATGTTTACAAGCAACAAGAAATCAGCAAGGATCAAGCAAGAGGATTCCTCAAACTGCTTAACCCTATCTGTCCTCACATCACTGAAGAAATCAATAAAGAAATACTCAAACAGCATGAAGAGCTCATTTATTCAGAATGGCCAATATTTAATGAGGCATATCTTGTTGTTGATGAAGTTGAAATGGTCGTTCAAGT
>JAIPGC010000068.1 GCA_021736335.1 Acholeplasmataceae bacterium
TCTCCTTTAATAAATTGCAGTTTTCTTCTAGCTGCTTCTTTTCAAATGGAGCATACATTTGGTTTCTTCTGATAGCTTCATCAAAATCTACAAGGTGTCCATCAAACTCAGGACCATCGACACACGCAAATCTCATTTCGTTACCAACACTTACACGACATCCACCGCACATGCCTGTACCATCAATCATGACTGGATTCATACTAACAATCGTTTTTATACCATATGGTTTAGTAGCTAAACTGACATACTTCATCATGGGCAGTGGTCCTATTGTAATCACTTCGTCATAAGTCTCACCATTTTCTAATAAATGTTTGAGAGCATCTGTAACAAAGCCTTTGTTACCATTAGAACCATCATCTGTTGTGATAATTGTTAAATCACTACAAGCTTTAAATTCATTTTCTAAAAAGATGAGTTCTTTATTTCTAAAACCGATGATAGAGTGAACGATTGTATGTTGGTCATGCAATGCTTTTGCAACAGGATATGCAATAGCGCATCCTACACCTCCACCTACAACAGCAACTTTCTTCAAACCTTCAATATGGGTTGGTTTTCCTAGTGGGCCGACAAAATCATGTAAAAAATCACCAACTATTAATTGGTTTAATTTATGAGTTGTAGCTCCTACTTCTTGAAAAATGATGGTCACATTACCATCATTTTGATTAGCTTCTGTTATTGTCATTGGAATGCGTTCACCTTGTTCTTCAACGCGTAATATCACAAATTGACCAGGCTTAGCATGTTTAACGACATATGGAGCTTTTATTTTCATTAATGAAACTTTAGGTGCGAGTTCCTTTTTTTCTGTAATTAAGAACATGGTTTCTCCTTGATAAAAATAATATACCTAATTATACCATTATCAAGCCATAGGCTCAAGATGGTTTCTATGAATATTAAGCAAAAACAAAAAATAGTTTCCAAAGAAACTATTTATTTTTTAAATCGACAATTAAATTTCTGATGTCACTCATTCGATCAGGTATCTCTATGTGTTGAGGACAAAGCTCTAAACATAGACCACAACTAACACATAATTCAGCATTAGAATCATTTAATGTTTGCTCATATTCTCTGATAAATCTATCTTTCCATTTAGATATAGAAAATTGATTGAAAACAGTAAAGTTTTGCGGAATATTGACCCCATAAGGACATGGCATGCAATAACCACAAGTCGTACATGGTATCGTTTGACTTTCTAAGAATACTGCTAGTGCGTGATCAATTACTTTTTGGTCAGCATCATTAACTGGTTTATAATCTGTTAAAGTATCTACATTATCTATGGTTTGTTCCATATTTGACATACCACTTAAAACAGTCAAAACGTTAGGTAAAGATGCAGCATACCGAATCGCCCATGAAGCAATGCTCTTTTCAGGTTTCGCTTTTTTAAATATCTGTTGAGACTCATCACATAGATTTGCTAAAGCACCACCACGAACAGGTTCCATAACAATGCATGGAACTCCATAGTTTTCTACAATCTCATACATTTTTTTAGCATTAATGAATTCCCAATCAAGATAGTTGATTTGTAATTGAACGAAATCCCACTTAAATGTGTGGATGATTTCATCTAAAACCTCAGGTGTATCATGAAATGAAAAGCCTAAGTGACGGATTTTTCCTTCTTTTTTCATTTGATAAAGAAAATCCATAACACCAGGTAGAAGATAGGGTTTAAACTGTTCTTTACTTAAAGCATGACATAAATAGTAATCAAAATAATCAACTTGACATTTTCCGAGTTGTTCATAAAAATACTTTTCCGCATCTTCTTTGGATTTAATCAGCCAACTTGGCATCTTTGATGCTAAATTAAATGATGCTCTAGGATATTTTTTTAAGGCCTTTCCAATGAATAATTCTGATAAACCATTATGATATGGGTATGCCGTATCAAAATAGGTGACACCATGATCATAAGCATAATCAATCATTTTTTGCGCAAGTACTTCATCAATATCCGGTTTATCCTTTGTTAATGTTGGAAACCTCATGCAACCAAATCCTAATAGTGAAGGATTTTGATCAATTCCATTGAATTTCGTCTTCTTAATTTCAATTTTCTTGCTCATTATTCCACTCCTCAATTTTTATATTTCTCAATGATTTTTTCCGCTGTTTTGATACCATCAACTGCTGAAGACATAATGCCACCAGCATATCCAGCACCTTCACCCATCGGATATAATCCTTTGATATTAGACTCATGATCTTGATTCCTAATGATTCTAATAGGCGATGATGATCTCGTCTCAACGCCAGTTAAGATAGCATCTTCCATCGCAAACCCTTTAATTTTTCTATCAAAAGAAATTAATGCTTCTTTCATTGTATCAGTAACAAATTTTGGTAAGATATCAGTCATCTTTGCAAATTTATAACCAGGTGAATAAGATGGTGTAACACGACCTAGTTTTCTACTCAATCGATCATTTAGAAAGTCACCAACCAATTGAATGGGTGCATGATAATTGAGTCCACCAGCAATAAATGCTTTATGTTCTAATGCTCTTTGGTAGTAAACACCAGCTAAAGGGTGATCTGATCCAAAATCACTGGGGTCAATATTGACTAATAATGCAGCATTTGCATTCTTACCATCTCTTTTAGATTCACTCATTCCATTCGTACATATACCTTTTTCTTCTGAAGTTGCACACATCACATATCCACCAGGACACATGCAAAATGTATAAGCACTTCGTTGATTTGATCCATGATAACTGAGTTTATAATCTGCTGCACCAAGATTCTTATATGTAGCAAAATCTCCATATTGAGATTGATTAATCATCAATTGTGGATGTTCAATTCTAACACCAATGGAAAATGGTTTTTGAATGATTTCTACATCTTTTTGATGTAGAGTTTCAAAAGTATCTCTTGCACTATGACCAATACCTAATAGACAAACTTGGGTATCAATTCTATCTTTATCATTAACAATTAAGCCTACAAGCTGATTTTGCTCAATAATAAAATCAGTCACCATAGCCTTAAATCGGATTTTACCACCTAATCGAGTGATTTCTTCTCTCATGTTTTTCATTACAACTTTGAGGATGTCGGTGCCTACATGAGGTTTATTGACATAAAGAATATCATGGTGAGCACCATGATTTACTAATGCTTCTAAAACAAGTCGGCAGCGATGATCATTTATGAGCGTAGTGAGCTTACCATCGGAAAATGTTCCGGCTCCACCCTCTCCAAATAAAATGGTACTGTCTTTGTTATATTGACCAGTTTTCCAGAATTCATCAACTTTGACTGTTCTTCTGTCTACATCATAACCACGTTCCAAAACATAAGGCTTGTAGCCTCTTCTTGCTAGAATTAAAGCAGCAAACAATCCTGAAGGTCCAAAACCAACAATGACTAAAGGATTTTTTAATGTTTCTGATCCACTTGGAACATCTATATAATGCATGTCAGGAGCTAGTTGAATGTTCTTAAAGTTTTTTGTTATGATGTCTCTTTCGTTTTTTAAAGATACATCAATCGAATAAACAAAAAATACATGATCTTTCTTTCTTGCATCAGTTGCTTTTTTATGAAGTGTGAAACTCAAAACTTGCTCTTCAGAAATTGGATATAATGAAAATACCAATTTTTTTAAATTGATTATTTCCTGAGGTTCACTGAGTGCATCTCTGAGTTCTAATCTTAAATCATTGATTCTAATCATATTAACCTCTATTTTGATGCGTTTTGTGCTGCAACATAGGCGCTCGACCATGCCCATTGGAGATTATAACCACCACACAGGCCATCGATATCCATGACTTCTCCAGTAAAATATAAGCCTTCAATCAATTTTGATTCTAATGTATCAGCATCAATTTCACTGACCTCTATACCACCTGCAGTAACTTGTGCATCTTCAAATCCTTTACTACCAGTAACAGGAAAATGCCAATTAAATAATAAATTAATTAAAAATTCTTTTTCCAAATGAGTTAATTCACAGATAAGCGTTTGATGCTTTTGAATACCTGCTTGCTTTATTAAAGCTGGAATGATTCTTTTATTGACTAATCCAATCAAACTTTGATCAACTGGTTTATCTTTAAATTTTTGGAATCGTTCATAAACTTGGATTTTACTTAAACTGTCTAGAAGAATAACATTGATGATAGGAGCTTCTTTTGCGATTAATAGTTCATTTGCTTTTCTACTGATATCAAGTATTGTTGGCCCACTGATGCCATAATTGGTAAATAAGATGTCGCCATTTTCTTCCTGGACCACTTGATTTTTATTAATTAATTGGACTGTGCTTGTTATTTTCACGCCATTTAAACTTTTTAGATATGGACTATCCAAGGTCAATTTGACCAGTGCTGGAAAAATCGTTGACACATGATGTCCTAATTTACGAGCAATCGGATAACCTAAACCATCACTTCCACTACTAGGCATAGCTTTACCACCTGTAGCTAAAATAACTTTATCAGCATATAGTGCATCCCCATGATCCAAATGAATCAAAAATCCAGAACCTTTTTTCACAATCTCTTTAGCTTGTGTATCTGTTTTAATAGCCACATTTAATTTTTCTAATTCATATAAGAAAACATCAATGATGCTTGAAGCTTGTTCTGATAAGGGATAAGCTTTACCGAAATCTTCTACTTTAGGCTCAATACCTAATTCTTGAAAGAATTCAATCGTTTGATGAGCAGAAAATTGTTTGAGAACACTTAAGACAAATTCTGGATGATTGTATGCATTTTGATCTGCATTGACGTTGGTATAATTGCATCTCCCGTTACCGGTTGCTAAAATCTTTTTGCCTATTCTTGAATTTTTTTCAATAATGGTAACATCTGTGTTGTTTCTACTTGCAACAATAGCTGCAAATAAGCCTGATGCACCACCACCAATGATTACTATTTTAGGTTTTTTCATTTTTTCACCTGCTCATTAATCTCTATTTCATTATATCATAATGACTCATTTGGCATAAATAAAAAAAGCAGCATTGTTCAACTGCTTTTACTTTAAGTATTGGAAATTAGACAGGATTGATTTGTAGACCCCATGTACGTCAATTATGTAGTATTAACAATTAACAAAAACTATTTTTAAAGCTATCCTGATGTAATTGTCAGAAATAATTAATGAACATTTTTGAGACAATTCATCAAATCGGACTATGAATATAGAAATGCAAATCTAAATATATTACCATCAATCATCATTTTCTAATATGTTCAATTTGATAACAATACATAGAATATTTCCCTTCATCTTATTTATATATCTATTTTCAGTGTCAATTTTTTACACACAGTAAGACTTTATAATCTAAATTTTAATTTTGCTTCTTCTGATTTTCGAAAAGGTGCTTCAAATGTATAGCTATCGTAATGTTAATTCTATCTACAAATATGTGGCCACATCCAATACCGCTAATTTCTTGTTCACTTTCAGTCCCTGAGCCATCGCGAATTTTTATCAAATCCATTTTTTTTAATTTCCTTTTTGAATTATAGAAAAATATGCCGTAAATTTCCTGCTTGGATTCATCGAATTTGCCTAATCTCTCAAAAGTATCACCAAAGTTAATTCTTGATTTATAAGTGTATTCTAGTTCCTCAATATCTTTTAGATTAGGTAATTTATCATCAAGATACATAAAAGGTTTAATAAAAACGGTTACTTCAGCCGCTAAAGATGGTATTATTCTTGAAATTGGTTTTCTATTTATATCTACAACTTCAAACATAATATATTTATCGTAATAGTATTCGTTCAAGTGCTGGTTTTTATCATTCTCTTTTTTTACTAAACTTACATATATATCACCAATCTTCCACTCTGGATCAAAGAAATTTGGTTTTGCAAAGTACTTCTTTTGAGGTTCAAAATCAATAATATCTGAATGTAATGTTTGAATGACAATTTTCCTTTTCTTCAAATATTTTTTTGCATCCTCACCAAATACTTCAATTTTAGAAAAGTCATCATTATTAAGGTATTCTTTGACCAATGATGGTATGTTTGATTGATCTAGAAGATTAATTGCATTTGAGTTTTTAACTTCATCGAACCTTCTAACAAATTGGGCTGAAAATTCTTCAGGATTGTCTGGGTTAAATACCACATCAGTCATATTAATTTCATTAATCAGTTTTACAGGTGTATTCACATGTTTTTCAATAATCACGTATTCTTCCCACTGTTTAATATCTTCTTCAGATTCAATAACTTTTAGTGCGTTTTGCTTAACCTCTTCAAGAAGATTCCCATAATTTACTTGCATTCGTGCCATGATTAACCAAAATAAATTTTGCTCAGATTTTGTAGATGATTCATCTAAGAAATAGTTCTTAAAAAATCCCAAAACATCCTCAGGATGATATCCAAATGATAATAAAAACTTATATTCATTTCGCATAATATATCCAATGTCACTACTAAATAAATCAGGGCCTTGTTGTCCCATAATACTCTCCTTTTTTCTTTAAAATGGATTAGTTTTTGTAAAAGTTAATACACCATCAATGTTAGTGAAATAAATTGTTTTTAATACTCTAGGTAATTCTAGATCTAGACCAGGGTCAAAGTCTCCTTGGTACATAACATAATATAAAACTCCCTTTTCATAAGGTACATCATCAGGTACAATAGATAACTCAAATGATTTACTGAAATCAATTTCAGAAAAAATGTTTGACCAATCAAGATCACATCTATATTCTTCAGTCGCGAAATCATCAATTTTATCCTCATAAAGCATAACATATGCTTCATCATCACGGTCGTGATTTACTGTAGAACTTGATACGAATACTACAATCGTATGTACAACATCAGAATAATCAATTACATCAATACCATAATCATGACCATATTCAAATAAAAACTCTATCGGATTTTCTGAATCTCCAATTGGATTTGTTATGGTAAACGCTAGAAACCCAGCATAATCCATTGAACTTCCAGCTCCAGTATAACCTATTTCAATTGGATCATTTGGGTTCCGAAACATTTCACAACTACTCAGAAAAAACAATAATCCTACTAATAATAAAACAATCATTTTTTTCAATATATGTTTACCTCTTATTAAATTCTTTTCCCCAAATAATTGATTTTCTCTTCATGATTATTATACATCAATTAACTATAAAAAAAAAGCAGCATTGTTCAACTGCTTTTACTCTTAGTATGGTGGAGTTACTGGGGATTGAACCCAGGACCCCTTGCACGTCAAGCAAGTGCTCTCCCGCTGAGCTATAACTCCGACCAATTTCTATTATACATAAAAATAGGATTAAATCAATCTTTAAGTCTACTTTGCAATTCTTCTCCAGGGGCTGACATATCCACCTTGAAGTATGGATACTTCATTTGCAACAATCAATGCCTTATCATTGGTAGCTTCAATTAACTTGATGATTGTTTCTTTGTTTTTGCGATTTGCAAATACCATCAAAACCGTACGTTCATCATCTTTACCATGTGCATCAAGACTAGTAACTCCATGACCAGCTTGTCTTAAGACATGCATGATCTCTTCACTGGTCTTTTTACTTGATATGACATGAATGAGTACTTTGCCAACAGCCACTCTATTTTCTAACATTGAACCAATATAAACACCAATAGCAAAACCTAATGCATAAATGATGCCTTTAAGAGGTGTTTCCATCATACCTGAGATAACCGTTGATGCAACAAATACCCATAATAATACTTCAAAGAAACCTAATATACTACCAGGTTTTTTATATCCCTTACTGATTAAAATGACTCTCATCGTACCTATTGAAACCTCAATAATCTTAGAAAAGAATATTAAAGCAAGTTCCCATAATGGTACCGATGTGAAAAATGCACCTATTGCTTCCCACATAATTATCACCTATCTCATTATAACACTATGATTTATTTTAGCAATAGAAAAATAAAGAAAATAAATCATCTTTGATGCATGTCACAATAAGATTACTTTACTTGATATTCTTTCTTTTAGATGTTGGATTTTTTGATCAATCAGTTCTGCAGTTTCAATGAAAACCTCATCACTTAATCCTGTTGGATCATCTAAACCCCAATCCTCACGATATTTGCATGGTAAAGCAGGACATTCAACATTACATCCCATCGTGATTAAAATATCAATATCTTCTGGTAAATCATCTATAAGCTTAGATTTTTGTGTTAGATTCATATCGACATTATGTAAGTTTTTGATTGTCTTGACTGCATCTTGATTAATTTGCGGTTTGGTTTCTGTTCCACCGCTATAAGCTTCAAAAAAGTCAGGATACTTTAATTTGGTTATGGCTTCTGCCATTTGGCTTCTACAACTAT
>JAIPGC010000069.1 GCA_021736335.1 Acholeplasmataceae bacterium
AAACAAGCAAATAAAGAAGTCGCTCAAGCACTAAGAGAAGAATTCTTTGCAGCTAGACAACTGATATTTGATGAATATCTTCCTCAAATACAAGCACTAGAAGTACAAATTGCTGCAGCAGCTGAAGGTGAAGACACAACTGAATTACAAGCACAATTAGATGCACTTAAAGCTGAATTTGAAGCTGAACTTATAGCACTTAGAGATACATATCATTCTGAAACAGAAGGTCTTAGAGCGCAAATCATGGAACAACATCAATTGCGTTATATGGAACACCAACAAAAAGTTCAAGAATTTATGAATCAAATGCAAACAAGAAAAGATGAAATGCAAGATGAAATTGAAGAATTTCAAGGGCGTCGCCCATAATCCCCTTATGGGAGTTTATATAAAAAAGACGGAAGCTAATGGCTTTCGTCTTTTACTTTTAATATGAAGTAAATCAAAGGTGGTTGATTATCTTGAAATGGTAGATCAGTTCTAAGTACTTTAAAGATATTTTGATTTAATGTCTGAAAGTATTTTGAAAGCTCTATCGATTCTTCCATGCCCTGTTTATGACCAGGATAGACAACAATCAAAATGAATCCATCTTTTTTCAATTTGGGTAATATGTTCTCGATGGCTTTGAGAGTGGTATCTTTTGTTGTAGTTATTTGTTTATCACCATTTGGCAAGTATCCCAAATTGAAGATGACACCTTTAAAATCATGAATATAATTTAAGATATGTTCATGACTGTCTTTAATGAGTTTGACATTATGAATGCTATGATTATCTAGAAGTTTCTTTGTTTCTGCTATAGCTTGATCTTGAATATCAAAAGCATAAACGAATTTTGCACGCTGAGATAAAAATAAAGTATCATGACCATTACCCATAGTTGCATCAACTATGGTATCAGTAGAACAGATATATTGATCAAGAAGGTTGTGTGCTGTTTCAATAATTAAATTATTTTTCATAATAATCTCCTTGATATAAGTTCAGCTTGCGCAACCGTTTATCAATTTCGTTGGTTACAACAAATTTCTTTTTTGTCCATTGAGGTGCAATCAGCATGCTTGCAGGTGCATCTCCAGTGAGACGATGAATGATGATGTCTTTTCTTAACCATAGAATTTGATCAGTTGTAATATCAACATAGGATTCTAAAGAGAGCATATCCCATGGATTTTTTTTATAGTCATGACCCATCTTTGTTTTTTCCATCAGATGTAGCATGTGAATTTTGATACCTTGAACATCTAATGTGTTAATATGTTTTACGGTATCAATCATCATCTCTTTTGTTTCAAAAGGTAAACCATTGATGATATGTACAACGACTTCTAAGTTTTTTTCTCTTAATCTTTTCACTGCATCATCGAAACAAGTCAAATCATGAGCTCTATTAATTAAATCAGATGTTTTTTGATGAATAGTTTGCAGTCCAAGTTCAATTTGAACCGGGATTCTTAAATTAAGTTCAGCTAAATAATCGATCACATCATCTGGCAAAACATCTGGTCTGGTTGCTATAGAAAGCATGACAATGTCTGGATCAAGACCAATCGCTTCTTCATACAAAGTTTTTAATCTGTGCAAAGGAGCATGTGTATTGGTGTTTGCTTGAAAGTAAGCTATATAGTATCCATCTGACCATTTCTTTTGCATTTGTGCTTTTATTTTTTCAAATTGTTGTTTCAAGGATTCCAATTTGTTACCAGCAAAATCTCCACTACCCATAAAAGAACAAAAGGTACAACCACCCTTTGCTACTGTTCCATCGATATTAGGACAGGTAAAGCCTCCATTTAATGAGACCTTATAAACCTTTTTATTAAATTTTTGCAAATAGTAATTATTTACAGTATTATAATGCTTTTCATGATTCATTAAATTCATTTTTTTCACCAAATTCATTTTATCACAAAAGTGTTATTATGATATAATAAGACACAAGGAGTTGAACGCATGTTTAAAAGACTGACAACAAGTATATCAAGACCCTCAAAAACAGTTTTTTTTATGAAGGACTCATGGAAAAGAGTCATTTTGTACATCCTCTTACTCCCACTTTTCCTGTTGATTCCCTTGCTTTTAACACGCTTAGTCGATCACAGCATGAGTATAGACCGTTATGATGCCATGACAGAAATAATTGAAGAAGATTTCAGAATCGAAAATGCTTCAATAGTTGATGGCGTCTTATCCTATGAAACACCAATCAATGCATCTGTTTTGGGTCTTTTCACCTTTTACATAGGCGATCAAGATCTAAGCAATCGCACCTTCAATTTTGTATTCGAGGAAAATGGATTAACCTTCTATGTTGCACGCTACCAAATCGAAAAAGTTAGTTATGCAGATTTGAATTTACTCAATCATGACTTTAGCTCAACAGATCCTGAAGCACTTAGAACATTAGGTCTTGCACTCAAACTTTATATTGAGGAACAATCATATATTGCTTTTGCTGATATATCAGCACAGTACATTTATGGTTTAATGGATTATGTGTTCATTGCTCTATTGATGGCATTTGTGATGCTCTTGTTCATCAATCATGTTCAATTTCCATTTAAATTACGTTTTAAACTTTCAGTATATTTATCTTCAATTTGGGTCGTTTCCGAGTTTATACTTGCATTGTTCCATTTAGAACAACTCGAAATCATTAGCATGTTACTTGTTTATGTTTATCATATTTTAGCATATCGTTCCTTCAAAGTGATCACAAGGGTGGTGAATTAATGACAAAAGACAAATATACCTTATTCTTAGAACAATCTAAATTCAGTTCACCAATACTTAATCAATCCATGCTTAAGCATCTAGAAATAGATGTCAAAAAGAAGAAGTGGACTTTTTATCTTATACTTTCTGATGTTGTTGAATCAGAGACCTTAATTCCATTTATTCAAAACATTAGAAGCTACTTTTATGTTCCTAAGGTATTGACCCATGTTGATGTCAATATAGAATACCTTTCTAAAAAATCATTTAAACAGCATGCGATGGGATATTTTGATTATGCAATCATTCAATTATCAAAGGAAAAAGCGAGTTATGCTGTACTGAAGAACTACAAAGTTCGTCTTGATAACAATGAGTTTGTTTTATCTATTGACCAAGATAGTTTATACCTGAGTCAATATTTAAAGGATGTGCACCAAATATTTAATGAATTTGGTTTAGATGCCAAGGTCAGACTAGAGGTTAGCGAAACACTCGTACCTACAAGTCAGATGATTGAATCATCTATTAAAGAGCAAGGTAAAGTTCTTGAACAAAAACAAGTGTACGCAAAACAAGCCATTAAGCAACAATCTAAAAAAGCATTTACCAAAAAGAGCAGTCCCAATGCTGTTTCAATTAAAGAAATTCCGCTTGACTTATATCGGTTAGATCAATATAAGAATGAAAAAGGAGATGTCAATTTTCTTGTAGAAGGAACCATTTCCAAATTAGAGGTTAAATCTTTAACTAATATGTCGCTTCTTACCTTCGTTTTAGGGGATGACGATGATGCAATCTATGTCAAAAACTTCCTCAAAAATGATCGTGATTTTGCACTTGCTGATTCACTTCATGAAGGTGATTTTATTCAAGTTGAAGGTAATGCTCAATTTGATACATACCAAAAGGATGTTGTTTTATTTGCTCGAGCAATAAACTTTATTCAAAAGAGTAAAAAAGAAGAACGCCTTGATAAAGCTAAAGAAAAAAGAATTGAGTTTCACACACATACCAAAATGTCTAATATGGATGCTGTTACAGATGTTGCTGAATATGTTGATCAAGCAATTAAGTGGGGACATGAAGCCATCGCATTTACAGACCATAATGGGCTATATGCGTATCCAGATATCTATAAAGCAACCAAAGGAAAAGATATCAAACCGATTTATGGGGTAGAACTTGATTTTGTTGACGAAACACAATTTAGAATAACTAGCATAACGAATCAGCAAATCATGCTCAAAGATGCTAAATACATCGTTTTTGATATTGAAACAACAGGACTATCTAGCACAAGAGACAAAATCATAGAAATTGCTGCAGTTAAAATTGAGGCTGGTTCTATTACTGAGCGCTATCAGACATTTGTCAATCCGATTGAACCATTATCAAGCTTTACTACAGAATTAACAGATATCACGGATGAGATGCTTGAATCTGCTCCTACGATAGATCAAGTGATGCCAGGATTTTTGAAGTTCATAGAAGGTTGTGTTTTAGTTGCTCATAACGCCTTATTTGATGTTGGACATATTAAAGAAAACGCCAAGGCATTATCCCTTGAGTTTGATGATTCTTTAGTGGTTGACACATTGAATATGGCACGTTATTTTTATAATTTAGAACTCAAACGTTTTAATTTAAAAGCATTGGCTAAATTCTTTAAAGTCAAACAAGAACAGCACCATAGAGCTGAAGATGATGCTTATGTTACTGCTCAAATATGGTTATCAATGCTTAACGACTTATTTAAGATGAATATCAAACAGTTTAATGAAATTAATGAAGCCATTGATGAAAAAGAATCATGGAAACATATCAGACCTTACCATATCAATATTCTGACACAAACTCAAGTTGGATATAAGAATCTATTTAGAGTAATCAGTGATGCACTTACCACTCACTTTTATCATGGTCCAAGAACGTTAATGTCCGTCTTAAATAAGTATAGAGAAGGATTATTAGTCGGTAGTGGATGTTCAAATGGTGATGTTTTTGAAGCAGCACTTAATTTAAGCGATGATGATTTAGTTAAAGCCATATCATTTTATGATTACATAGAAGTTCAACCTCCTGCTGCTTATAAACATTTAAGAGAAGGATTGGGTGCATTTGCTGATGAAATCATTGAAGCAATTCTATCCAAGATTGTTCGTTTTGCTAAAGACCAAAATAAAATCATTATTGCATCTGGTGATGTGCATTACTTAGAAAAAAAGGATGTCTTATACCGCGAAATATATATTCGCACACCACTTGTTGGTGGAGGCATCCATGAATTATCTAAATATAGTGAAATGCCAGAACAATATTTATTAACCACAGATGAAATGCTCAAAGCAATGGCTTTTTTAGGCGAAGAAACTGCCTATGAGATTGTTGTTAAGAATACACAATATTTAAACAGTCTCATTGAAAAAATTCAGGCATTTCCTAAACAATTATATTCATTACCTAATGATGCATTTAAAGATTTATTAGGTATTGATTCTATTTCAGATGAGGTCAGAAGACTTGTTTATGATAAGATGCAAAATACCTATGGTCTTGATCCGCATCCTATGGTTAGAGAACGTGTTTCTCGTGAACTCAAAAATATCATTGAAAATGAATTTGCTCCAAACTATTATATATCCCATTTACTCGTTAAAAAATCATTAGAAGATGGTTATCTTGTAGGATCTAGAGGATCCGTAGGATCATCTTTAGTCGCTACATTGCTAGATATCACCGAGGTTAATCCTCTAAGACCTCACTACAGATGTTTAAATGGCGATTTTACCGTTTTTCATCTAACAGACGAGGAAATCATTCATTATGGTATAACACCTGAGCAGAAGGCATTTCAGCCCTTCCTAAAAGGCATACAAGCAGGTTATGATTTACCTTCAAAGAATTGTCCAATATGCGGTAAACCTTTAGTTAAGGACGGTCATGATATTCCTTTTGAAACCTTCCTAGGTTTTGATGGTGATAAAGTCCCAGATATCGATTTAAACTTTTCAGGTGACTATCAATCAATTGCCCATTCATATGTTCGTGATCTCATAGGTGAAGATCATACATTTAGAGCAGGTACCATTCAGACAGTTGCTGAAAGAAATGCTTATGGTTATGTCAAAGGTTATCTAGAAGATAAACACCTTGAAGCAAGATCAGCTCAAATTGAGCGATTAGCTAAAAAAATTGAAGGTGTCAAAAGATCTTCAGGTCAACATCCTGGAGGGATTGTTGTTGTACCAAAATCTAAAACCATCTTTGATGTGACCCCTATCCAATTTCCAGCAGATGATACAACTTCAGAATGGAAAACAACACATTTCGATTATCACTCTTTTGAATCCAATTTGCTTAAATTAGATATTTTGGGTCATGATGATCCAACCATGATTAAATTCCTAATGGATTATGTATTTATCCATCCATCAGAATTTCCTTTTAACAAAGCCCAAGATATTCCTTTAGACGATCCAAAAGTTTATCAGTTATTTTCTGGAACCAAAGTGATTGGCGTTGAGCCACATGAAATCATGAGTGAAGTTGCATCCTATGCGATTCCTGAATTCGGAACATCATTTACCAGACAAATGCTCATTGATACCAAACCAAATACATTTGCAGGGCTTGTAAAAATATCAGGTCTATCCCATGGAACCGATGTATGGTTGAAAAATGCACAATCACTGATTAATGGTAAGACGGACCACGGAAAAATTGCATTTAATGATATCATTGCTTGTCGTGATGATATTATGGTTCAATTATCAGACTTTGGGCTTCCTCCAATTAAGGCTTTTGAAATCATGGAATTTGTCAGAAAAGGCAAACCAAGCAAAGACAAAGCTAAATGGTTAGACTATGAACAAGAAATGCGGAAGAATAACGTACCAGAATGGTATATTTGGTCAGCTAGCCAAATTAAGTATATGTTTCCTAAAGCACATGCGACAGCCTATGTTATCATGGCGATGCGTATTGCCTGGTTTAAGGTTTATAAACCACTTTTATTCTATTCTGGATTCTTCTCAAAAAGAGCGGTTCAATTTGAATATGAAGTGATGGTCGCAGGAGCTAATGCAATCAGAAATAGATTAATCTCAATAGGTGAGCAATTTAACCTAAAAGTTAAAGATGAAAACTTACAAGTTACTTTAGGTGTTGCGCTTGAAATGACTAAAAGAGGATTTAATTTCTTACCTATAGATATCAATAAATCAGCAGCAACTACATTCCTCATGGAGGAAAAAGGATTAAGAATGCCTTTCAGTTCTATAGATGGTTTAGGTGAAGCTGTTGCACAAGACATCATTCAAAAAAGAATGGAAAGACCATTTGATAGTCGTGATGATGTCAAAGAACGTACAAGAATCAATAAGACTGTTTATGAAAAACTAGAAACATATGGTGCACTTAAGGACTTAAAAGCGGAAAATAATGTGATTGAGTCTGGTTTATTTGCACTTTAACTAGGTGTTATTATATAATAATATTGAATTTAAAAAGGAGATGGTTATGATGAGAAGCTCAAATCCAGTATTTAGAACGCTTGAAAGAAGTAATACATATGAAGGTTCTGATGTTGCAACATATCGTGGCATCGTTTTTAAAACTGCAAGTCTGTTATTATTAGCAGTCCTAAGTGGATATTTTGCAATTACACAAATTCCGATTGAATCATTATTTCCTTTAATGTTCGGATCAATGATTGTTGCACTAATTGCAGTGATTGTTTCCTCAAGAAGTCCTAGACTTGCAATGCCGTTTGCGATTGTTTATGCACTTGCTGAAGGAGTTCTTCTTGGTGTGATTACTGTTTTATTTAACAGTTATGTACCAGGTGTTGCACTTGCTGCATTGATTGGTACTGCATCAATCTTTGTTGTCATGTTGTTCTTATATTCAAGTAGAACAATTCGTGTTACTTCAAGATTTAGAACCATCATGTATAGCGTTTTGCTATCATTCCTTGTATTCTTTATCTTATTTGGTATACTAAATATATTCACAACCATTACTTTTAATGTTCCTATTGCTCTAGCAATTAGCGGTGTGATGATTATCTTTGGTGCTTTAATGCTTGCTTTGGATTTTGATCGTGCTGAACACATTGTTGAAGGTGGCGCAGATAAGAGTTATGAATGGGTCGTTGCTGTGGGTCTCATGGTAACTATCGTTTGGATTTATATTGAATTATTAAGATTCTTAGCAATATTCTCAAGAAATAGATAATATCGATGATAAGAAGTAGTAATTAAACAATCGTTTGTAAAGAGAGTATAGCACTGGTGTAAGCTATGCCAAACCTGTTTAATGAATTCATCTTGGAGATGTGCTAATCACACACGTTTCATCCGCGTTAAGGATTTCAAGTGCTAGAGACTACTCTAGAACTAAGGTGGTACCACGATGATTCGTCCTTAGAGCAATCTAAGGACTTTTTTATTTAAAAAGGAGACTTACTATAGATTGTCAAGCAAATAAAAGTAATTAATAGTAAAAAACCTCCAAGAAGGCCAAAGCACTAAAGATGAATCAATTAGAGGCCACTACACCCTCATTTGATTATTTGAATTGTGAATGATCAAA
>JAIPGC010000070.1 GCA_021736335.1 Acholeplasmataceae bacterium
CCATTGATCCCACTTCTAATCACTTCTGCAATGTATGCTGTTGTATTTAAAGTGACAACAAAGAGTCCAGCAACAAGCGGTCTCCACCAAGAAATGCCCAAAGGGGCAATGCCATAATAGAAGATCATTGCTTGTACAATCATTGGTGTTCCTCTAAATACTGTAATATAGACTGTTGAAAAACCTTGTCCAAGTTTTTTAAAGAATATACTTAACGGATTATCTCTTCGGTGATCAATTTCTTGGGTACGTAGTATAGTCAAAAAGAGGGATAGGATAAATCCCCCTAATGTACCAACCACTGATAAAAATAATGTAATCAGAATACCCCTGATAAAAAAGCTTGAATACGTATCAATCAAGTAATAAATCGTTTGGAAAAACTGATCTTTTGGTGGTAATATTGCATCAATCATGACTTATTCTTGAGGTTGTCTAAGCAAAGCATCCTGCATATATGTATTTCTTTGTTCTGTTGAAATATTTGCTAATGCTGCATTAACAGCTGCTAATAGATTTACATCTTCTTGTCTTAGAGCAACTGATACGATGACATCCTCATCAGATACTTCAAAACCAGAATCAGCTCCAAATTGAATAATAGTAAAATTACTGTTTGATGCTGCTAATCCTTGAGCAACAGGCAATTCAGCAACAAATCCATCAACTGAACCTGATGATAATGCAACTGACAAAGCACTATAATTATTAAGTGTTGTTTGGTGTAAAACACCAGGAATCTGATCGATCAGACCATCTTGTAAAGTGCCTTCTTGAGCGACAATTTTCGCTCCATTAAAATCTGATAATGACGTAGCTGATGCATAATTTCCATTTGTTCTTACAACCATGACTTGTTCAGATCTGAAATATTCATTACTGAAAGCTACTGTTTGTGCACGTTCAGCAGTTGGGCTCATACCAGCAATGATTAAATCGATTTCACCTGAAGTTAATGCAAGAATCAATCCATTCCAATCAATTGCCCGAATCACCAATTCTAAACCTAGCGAATCAGCAATTGCTTGTGCCATAACAACATCAAATCCATCAACATAAAAACCAGGTTGTCCATCTAATGGAACTGTGAAACTGTTTTCTGTTGGTGTTGACCAATTAAATGGTGCATAAGCTGCTTCCAAACCAACAACAATTTGTGTTTCTACATCGAGATCAAATTGATCCTCATTTCCACATGCACTTAGTCCAACGACTAATGCCAAAACAATAAATAATCCTAAAACTCTTTTCATTCTCTCTTCCTCTTTCTTTTGTTTTTTTTAACAAAAAAAGCATCCGAGAGGACACTTCACAAATAGTTTATATTCATGCTAGCGCCTCTACTTTCGTAGGAGTGTCATAAGTTTTCCTTATAACCCCATGCTTCGCTTATGCCTAAGCTAACATTCGGCGATGATTACCTTTCCATATCGTCATAGTCTGCCGACTCTTATATGTACTCTTTTGCATCGCTACCTCTATGCTCTTAAATTGTATATGTGCTATTGTAACATAGAAAATTCATATGTCAACAATAAAATAAAATGAAAACGAATACATAAAAATAGAAGGGGGACTCTTTCGAGTCCCCATACCTTTTGAAAATTTAGATTTTAGTTACGTTAGCCGCTTGTTGTCCGCGGTCGCCGTTTTTAACTTCAAATTCTACTTGGTCGCCTTCTGCTAATGTTTTGTAGCCTTCAGATTGAATTGCGCTGAAATGTACAAAAATGTCTTTGCCGTCAGCTGAAGAAATAAATCCATATCCCTTATCAGCGTCGAACCATTTTACTACTCCGGTCATTGTGATACTCCTTTTAATATAACTTAGCAACTTAATGCCTAAGTTCATTATACACAAGTCAATACCAAATTACAAGGAGATAACTAAAGAAAGTTTTAATTAGGCAAATTGGCTTTGATACATATCGTAATAGAATCCTTTTTTATTAAGTAAATCCTCGTGTGTGCCTTGTTCAATGATGTTACCTTCATTTACAACTAAGATCAGATGTGCATTTTGAATCGTGGAAAGTCGGTGTGCAATAACAAAGGTTGTTTTATTTTCCATTAATGCAAGCATCGCTTTTTGGATTTGTACTTCAGTATGTGTATCAACATTAGATGTCGCTTCATCCAAGATGAGCATCTTCGTCTTTGAGAGCATGGCTCTAGCAATGACAAGTAACTGTTTTTGACCTTTAGAGATGTTTAATCCTTCATCTGTTAAAACTGTGTCATAACCATTTGGTAAATGAGAGATGAAAGAATGAATACGTGCTTTTTTAGCTGCTTCTTCAACTTCAAGTCTGCTGATGAATGTATTACCATAAGCAATATTTTCATAAACTGTTCCATGGAATATCCAAGTATCTTGTAAAACCATTGAGAAAGCTTTGCGTAGACTCTTTCTTGTCATGTTCTTCGTGTTGATTCCATCAAGTTCAATGTGACCTTGATTGACATCATAAAAACGCATTAACAAATTGACTAAAGTTGTTTTTCCTCCACCTGTGGGTCCAACGATTGCGATGACCTTTCCATGTGGAGCATGAAATGAAACATCATCTAAAACAATTTGATCTTTGAGATAACCAAAGGTCACATGACTAAAATTGACTTCACCTTTAACATCTGTGTACTCTAGGGCATTTTCTATATCTTTGGGCTCATCTTCATGGTCAAGCACTAAGAAGACACGTTCTGCTGCAGCTAAAGCACTTTGAATTTCAGCAATGATGTTAGACATCTGATTGATAGGTCCAGAAAATCTTCTTGAATATAAAGTGAAGCTGGTCAAATTTCCTAAACTGATATTTCCAAGGAAATAAAGGATACCGCCAAAGACACCAACTAAGGCGACTGATAAGTTTGATACAAAATTAACTGATGGACCAACAGATGTTGAATAATAACCTGACTCATATGATGCAGTTGATGCTGCTTCATTAATCTCATCATATTTCTTTAGGACTGCTTCTTCTTGAACATAAGATTGAATCGTTCTTTGTCCTGTAATCATTTCTTCAGCAAATCCGTTCATTTCACCTAGTTTTTGGTTTCTTATACGATACTTCTTTTTTACTATCTTAGATAGCATGCGTGTGATCATAACAGATATAGGAATTGTAACTACAAATACCAAGACTAGAAGTGGTGACATAATCAACATCATCACAAATGAAATAACGACTGTAATCGTGCTTGTGAAAATATTAACAACATCGGTAGCAAGAGATGTATTGATTGTATCGATATCATAACTCATCTTGGAGATGATATCTCCAGTTTGATTTTGATCGAAATAAGATATAGATACACGGTTTAATTTTTCAAATAAATCTTTTCTCATCTTATAAACAACACTTTGAGAGATTTTAATCATCGAAATCGATAATAGATAGTTGAGTAATGCACTGATAAGATAAAATGCAATCATTAAACCAGCAAAGAAAAATACCTGGTCATATTTGACACCATTTTCCATCGCTGAGATCGTACGACCTGTTAAATAAGGACCTACTAAAGATAAGATATTTGCGATGACAGTAAGTGATAGTGCCAAGATTAACTTGGTCTTGTAGAAATATAGATAATCCCAAAGTCTTCTTAAAACATAGGCTTTGTTCTGGGCTTTTTGAGAACCATCATTGCGTCCTCTACCTTGTTTACCTGCATACATCATTTGTCATCACCGCCTAACTGATAATAAGCGATTTCTTGATACATCTCACAGGATTCCATTAACTCTTGATGTGTACCAGCAGCAAGTATCTCTCCATCTTCGATTAAGAGAATCAAATTTGAGTCTCTAAGACTACTGATGCGTTGAGCTATGATAATCATCGTTGTTTCTTTCAACTCTTTCTTAAGAGCAACTCTCATGTTCATATCGGTCTTATAATCTAAGGCACTTGATGCATCATCTAAGACCATGATGTCAGGTTTGCCAGCAACAGCACGAGCGATTAACACTCTTTGTTTCTGTCCACCTGATAAATTCATACCTCTTTGAGCCATTTGGTGATTCATTTCATCGTTTTTATCATAGATAAATTCAGCTTGAGCAACTCTTGTAGCTGCTGCTATATCTTCATTGGTTATGATATCCCGATTAAATTGAATGTTACCAAAAATGGTATCTGCAAAGATTAAGTCATTTTGAAAAACAACACCTATTCTTCTTCTTAAATCATTTTGCTGTATGGTTCTAATATCCTTTCCATAAAAAAGAATAGAACCAGAATCAACATCATAAAATCTCATGAGAAGATTGATGATTGTCGTTTTGCCTGAGCCTGTAGCTCCAATGATACCTAAAGATTGGCCTTGATATAATTTGAAACTAATCCCTTTAAGATTACTTTCTTTTTGGTTGTAAGAAAAATAGACATCTCTAAATTCAACAATAGGTGTTTCTCTTACTGTTTCAATGAGTTCAAAACCATCTTTCATATCCTCTGGCATATTTAAAACTTCGTCAATACGATTTGCTGAAGCTGTTGCTCTTGAAGATAAAACAAAGATTCTTGTGATGCTCATCATTGCACCTAAAATGATTGTGAAATAAGTAACAAACGCAATAATTTGACCTTTTTCTGTAACACCTTGATCAATTCTAAAAGCCCCAGCTACAAGCACTAAAACCAGTCCTATATTCATAACAGACTGCATGAGTGGATTGATTCTTGACATGGTGATGGTTGCTTTTTGTTCAGCATTGACTGTATTTTTGTTAGCTTCATCAAATTTTTCAATTTCATGACCACTCATTGATAAGGCTCTAACGACTCGAGCACCTGAAATATATTCTCTTAATTTTCTAACGAGCTGATCAACATATCCTTGTGTTTGAGCATATAATGGAATCCCTTTTCTTGAAAAGAAATAAACAATGATGATAATTAAAGGAAGCATTGCAACCATAATCAGTGTAAGTACTGGATCAAGTAAAAGTGACATAAAGATACCACCAATTAGTAAAACAGGAGCTCTGACCCCTAAGCGTTGCATGGATGCAGTTGCATTATACATATTATATGTATCAGTAGTCATTCTACTGATAAGTGATGGTCTTGTAATCATATCTACTTGTCTAGCTGAAAGTCTTTCTATCTTTGAGAATAGATCATGACGAAGGCCCTTAACAGTGATTGCTGCTATCATTTCTGCTTTTCTATTGGCAGCAACATTTAAATATAGACCTATAAAAGCGATAAGCACCATCAATCCACCAAGCATATAAAGTGATTGGAGATTAGACGATCCGCTATCTTGAAGATTAGGGATTGCTGTATCAATCATATAAGCAATGATCCATGGTAAAAACAAATCAGCTAAAGCTCCAACTGATTTGAAAGTTAAAGATACTGTTAACATACGCCAATAGGGCTTGACTAATCGTAAAATCATCCTCATGAATAAACACATCCCTCAACACTTAAATATATCATAATATGGTTGTTTTTTAACCATTATTTTTGTATAATAGTTTTGCTGCCCCCATAGTTTAGTGGTAAAACGCAGCAATGGTAATGCTGAAATACAAGTTCGATTCTCGTTGGGGGCACCATGAGAAAACAAAAGCGACTTAACTCAAGTCGCTTTTTTGTTCTTCTTTTTCTTCGAACACAACTGGGCATGAATATTCAACATATGGTAACTGTTGGTGATAAGCAAAAAGCATTTCATATGGATCAATTAATGCATCAAAAATCCATGATTGACCTATGTATAGATTCTCTTTTTTACTAAGAAATTCTGTATGATCTTCTCGATGCATGATATGCAGTGTTTTATTCTTTAAGTAAAGCACCATCTTTTCATCTAGTTTTTTACCTATCTTATTTTGTATTCGATCAAATCTTTGATATGCTTGCTCAACATGGCCTTTTTTATAATCATAAAAACATAAATCATAAGCTAAATTGAGTCCTTGTTCTGACTTACATAATACATTTAAATTGAGATGTCTCAATTTATCTTCAATTTCTAAATCGAAATCATAATCTGATTTTAATAGTCCATCAATATAGTTCGTAATAATCATCAAATAGAATATAGATGTGCTTAGTGGAAGAGTTTTAATGGTTTCTTTAGATTTTTCCCACATAAATCTGATTGTATCCCTAGAATCTATAGAGGAAAACATTGTGTATTGGTTAATTTGAGCTAACTCAAACACAGGATCTTCTTTCATTTTTTTATATGCTACAAAATCACCATAAAACATATGATTAGATAACTTAAATGTATAAATGTACAAAATACTAATTAATGTTATATAAAGGGCATTTATTGTCAAGATACCATTCAGATGAACATGTTGACTAAAAATCATCGAAATAACAAAAACGATGATGCCTAATGCCATCACACTGATTGTTACAATAGGGGCAGCAATGAGTGATTTTCTAAATTTATTACTTAAGATCTTATATTCTTCTTCATTTCTAATCTCACCAAGATCAGGAACAACCAACCCTCCAAATAAAACCCAGAGCTTTGGCTTAACTGTGAAGTGCCAACCTTTTTCATTCTTGTAAAACACAAATATCGTTAGATAAAGTGCTCTCAACTTCACTTTTTGAACATAAAAAGCGATGAAATGACCAAGTTCATGCAAAGTGAGAGTGAAATAAAATGCAAAAATAAACCACAAAAAATAACCGAAAAATGATAATGATCTAAGACCTGAAGTCAATTTAAACCATATTCCAGTATAGATCAGCGTGGTATAAAAACAACCGATTACAAAAACAAATATCGCAAGAAACAACCATCTAAATTTCTTCATGTCATCACTCCAAAAATATTATAGCATGAAAACAGAGATGAACATAGATATCAAAAGGATTTCAATCTCACAACATTCATCAAAAATATAATCATTTAATCTCTATATTTAAAGTTTTTTTTATGTTGGGATACTTGACAAGAACAGATAAATTTGCTATCATAAAAAAGCACGTAGACGTGGGCGTCGTATAATGGTTATTACACGTGCTTGCCAAGCATGAGATGGGGGTCCGATTCCCCTCGCCCGCTCCACTCGAACTTAACTGCACATATGTGTAGTTTTTTTTATAAAAAAGTCCTAGCACCGCTAAGACTTTATAACCCTATTTTTCTACTGGCTCATTCAGTATCTTTAAGGTTGCTAATACTGAAATTGCTAAGATGTAAAATGCAGCTAATAAGAACAACCAATAACTCACAGTAGTAAATTTCAAAGTGCCATTGAACACAACATCCAAGAAAGTAAATGGAATTGCTATAAAGCATCTCAGTAAAAACATCATTGCTGCTAAAGGTGATCCAATAAGTAAGCTCACAACTACTGGTAAAGCCCAAATGACTGCTGTTAGAAATGAGTTCTTAAAATAGGCATATAAGACCATAGCAATCAAAGGTATAAGAACTGCATTTTTAGTGAACTTGAAATTGAATTTTAATTCACCATTTAAGATGTGTGAGCCAAGATATAATATAAGATAAACAGATCCAACTGCACATAAAATCAAGTTTAAAGTCAATGGTGTTGAAAATGCGCTGTTCCCAAAATTATAAGATAGAATGGCTCTAAAAAATCCACCAAAATAATCTGCATAAAATAGAAAGAACAACATGAAATGAGCAAGAAAAGTTTGCTGCTTTCTTTGTAATAAAAAGACACCAAATGCTATGAGTGTAATGGGTAATAAACTTTCAATGAAATCCCAAATACGCGTTTGATTCCAAACTGTTAACACAATAGCAAGAATCGATAATGCAACTAAAATAACAAATTGAATGCCTTCAGGAAGCACATTTTTAAAGCCTTTAACAAATTTAATCATAAATAAACTCCTTATTGTCATATTTAGTCTTATTTTAACATTTCTTGTTTGAATTTTAAATACCCAAAAAAGAAAACCTCCAATCTCTTGGAGGTTCATTTTATTTCTTAAATGATTTGATTAAAGCTGTACTTGCTCCATATGCTAAATATAATCCAAAGGCAGCAAATATAAAATAACTAAGTGGTTCATTGGAAATGCCAGTAACCAAGATTTTATCTAGTAAATCAAATGGTACATCAGCAACACCAGCTAAAAGCAACATGATAGCAAATAGATCAGCTCCAAATAATAATGCTATAACAGGTGGAACAATCTTTAAAACTGCTACACTAAATCCTGATCTAATAAAGAAATAAGTGAATGCTATAATTGCGGAAGTTACAACAGGTGTTTTGCTATATTTCATTCCTACTTTTCCATCGAGCACATACGATAATATGTAAATGAGTAAATAAACA
>JAIPGC010000071.1 GCA_021736335.1 Acholeplasmataceae bacterium
GGTTGCTGATAAGCCCTATAATATCAAAGAACCAGATAGTGATGATTTAGAGTATTCGAGTGTTCATGCAGAATACTTAACTAGCTATATGACATCAGTTGAAAATGCCTTAGCAGCAAAATCAGGATATGAAGTTTTAATGGATGTTCCTGGATGGATTGATTTCTTTATCATGCATGAATTGATGAAAAATGTTGATGTAGGGTTTTCAAGTGTATTTTATTATAAAGAAGCCGGTGGACCTTTAAGACCAGGACCACTATGGGATTTTGATTTTGCAATAGGAAATGCAGATTATATCGATTATGGACCTGAAAATTTTTATGGCATGAAAGATTATAAAAATAGATTGTTTAAATTGATGATGGATGTTCCAGAACTAAGATTACAGTTTAGAGAAAGATTTAATGATATATTTTATGATGTGTTACCAGAGGTCTATGCTATGATTCCTATTCTTTCTGAATCTATTGAGATACAAGCCAATCGTAATTTTGATAAGTGGGAAATTATGGAGATTTATGTATGGCCTAATCCTGAAGAAGTGATGAATGAGAATACTTTTATGGGTCAAGTTGCTTATTTAGAGTTATATTTGCATGAAAGATCTAATTGGATGTATGGGATTATGTTTGAGGATGAGTATTTGAATGGGATTTTTGTTTAGTGTTGGAGTGGATAGGTCGTAGGTATTAGTCCTATTTTCGGCACCAGATTATTCCACTAAAGAAACCTTGAATATCCTTTAGTAAAGACAAAAAGCAGATATAAATCTGCTTTTTTGATGCTCAAAATGAGTAAAAATAGGGGCATTTTTTGTGTTATTGCTAAAACAATATAGTAATTCTAGGGTTTTGATAGCTTTTAATGTTGCTCAAAACACGTGTCATTAACATAAAGATCAACAAAATAAGTGTATTCGGATAAATGTCAAATCTTAGAAATTGATGGATTTTTTATAAGTGAATACATTTTTATGTGCAATTTATGGATAAGTATATAAAAAACTATAAAACATGGAGCTTGACAGGTGATTCGGCAATTTGTAAAAAAGTAATCACCTTGGAAGTACAGGTTTTCAATATTAAAATAAGTTTATTTATAAAAATTATTCAAAATAACAATATTATAAATCATAAGTGGTATAATTTAATCAATAAATGGCAATGGGGTGTATTAATGGGGAAAAGACACAGTCAATTGTTACAAATCAATCATGCAAAGCAAATATCAATTTTAATTCAGACATTTAATTTGTGTCTTTTTCAAATTTGAGTTCAAAGTTATTATTGCTAGAATTTCATTCTCTTGCTGTATCAAGTTTTTCTGTTGTTAAAAGGAGGAATAACTGTGCCTGATATATGGATATACTTTATAGGGAGTATAACGCTCATTTTTTCCATTATCCTAATTGTTATTATTAGACAATGGAAAAATGCAAAAAGTAAATCTATAATCTTTTTAAGCCAAATTGAATCAATACTTGATAAAACACATCCATACACAAAATTGACACAGTATCTTGAAAAGTCAACATATAAGATGTTATTAGAACATTTGGATAGTCTTAATGAAACAATACCTTTTTTTGTTGATGAAGTATTGAGAGGTAATACAATATATAAAGAGTTTAAAACTATACTTAAAAAATGGAGAAAATTAACTTTTCAATTTGATTTAAGCCAAGACTTTATATCATCAAAGCTTACTCAGCCTGACATTAAGGAGTTTTTTGACAGTTTCAATAATGTCTCTTTAGATAAGGAGCAACGAACAGCTGTCGTAACTGATGAAAATGCTGCATTAATAGTCGCAGCTGCTGGAAGTGGTAAAACTTTGACAATAGCAGCAAAAGTTGCATATTTAGTCAAATTTCAAAATATCGATCCTGAAAAAATACTATTAATCACTTTTACCGATAAAGCCGCAAAAGAAATGGAAAGAAGAGTTTCAAGAGCTTTGAATAGAAATGTTGTTTCATTTACATTTCATAAATTAGGATTATCAATATTAACTGAGAAACTCGGTTATAAACCATCGATAGTCAAAGATGAATATCTAGATGGCATTATCAATGAATATATTAATAATGACCTAAAAAACGATAAATCTAATATGATAGATTTTATAGAGTTATTCGCTTATTATAGCCAAACGTATTCAGATGAAACAGAATATGAATCAAAATCTTCATATGCTAGCGATATGAGAAGCACTGATTTAATCACATTAAAAAGTCGACTATATTTAGATAAACAAGAAAGAAAAACTATTCATGGGGAAAGAGTAAAGAGCCTCGCTGAATTGCAGATAGCAAACTTTTTATTCATTAATGGTATTGAATATATTTATGAAGAAAAGTATAAGCATGATACTGCAACAAAATATCATAGACAGTATCATCCAGATTTCTATTTGCCACAATATGAGTTATATATTGAACATTATGGTGTTGATAGACAATATCAAGCGAAATGGTTAAATAGATCCGAAGAAATAAAATATATAAGAAGCATGGATTGGAAAAGAAAGGTTCATGAGGAATATGGAACTAAGTGTATCGAGACTTATTCATATATGGCACAAGATGGGAATTTACTAGCTGAACTTGAACGGAAATTAACTGCTGAAAATGTTGAATTTAATGTTATCGATGACCAAGTATTAATCGAGCAACTTATATTACTAAATACTAGATACTTTAAAGAATTTCAAAAATTAATAAAGACATTCATTCTGTTACTTAAAGAGTCGGGAAGAGCAGAAGTTGATACAGAGTTACTACTTAAAGAACTAGTATCTAAAAACACAGCGAACAAGTATAGAGCTAGACTGTTCTTAAAACTTATTACCCCTATATTTGATAAGTATGAAAATCATCTAAGAGAAAATCATGAAATAGATTTTTCAGATATGATAAATCAAGCAAAGAATTATCTAATCAATCACACATATAAGATTTATGATTATGTTATAGTTGATGAATATCAAGATATCTCTGAATCCAAAAGTCAATTAATTGATGCAATAACAAAAGGTAACAAAACTAAATTATTTTGTGTCGGAGATGACTGGCAATCTATATTTAGATTTGCTGGTAGTGACATCTATCAATTTACATCTTTCGAAAATAGATATAAATACTCTATCACACAAAAAATACAAAGAACATATCGAAACCCTCAACAATTGGTCAATATAGCATCTAAATTTATTATGAAGAACAAAAGCCAAATATCGAAGGAAATTATTTCAACTCGAGAATTTAAAGATCCTGTACATCTTTATGCTCAAGGTGAAAAACCTATGATTCAAACAATTTGTGAGGTTATCAATAATATTTTAACTATATACGAAGCACACGAGATATTAATTTTAGGAAGATATAATTTTGATTTAGATAATGATGAACTTTATCAAATTAGAAAGCAGTTTGTTGATATACAAATAGACTTTTCAACAGTACATAAAGCTAAAGGACTTGAAGCAGAACACATTATAATTATCAATAATAAAAATCATGTTCTAGGATTCCCAAGTAAAATCGCTGATGATGAGATATTAACCATGGTTTTATCACATCAGGATGAATTTGCTCATTCCGAAGAGAGAAGACTATTTTATGTTGGGCTAACAAGGGCAAAGTATACATGCCATCTTGTCGTTCAATCGCAAGCATCAGTATTTATTGAGGAACTAAAAAAAGGAAGATACGATGTTGTTTTGCATGAGTTGACAATTGATGAAGACTATTATCCTTGTCCTCGATGTGATGGGCATTTAGTTAAAAGATCAGGACCGGAAGATGATTTCTATGGATGTTCAAATTATCCTTATTGTGAGTATAGTGCACCCAAAAATATCAATTTAAGCGAAAGATGTCCCGAATGTAATGATTATATGATTTGGAAGCGGGGACCTTATGGAGCATTTTGGGGTTGTAATTCATATAATGAATTAAAATGCTCAGGTAAAAAAATAGATAGATGATTAAATGTATGGAGGTTTAAAATGAAGAGGGTAATAAGAGCATTACGGACAGTGAATTTTCGTTTGTGGATAGCTATAGCACTTTTGTTCCTGATGCCAGCAATTTATCAAACAGTAAGGATATTTTTTCTTGGCGATATGCCTGGTGATTGGGGATTTAATATAGCAAGCCAACTTTCATGGATTAACCTTTTTTACGAAGTTATTCAAGAAGCAATGATTTTACCATTATTCTTTATCTTAGGGAAATCACTATTACATAAGGTTGAACTTGAAAATAAAGTTAAATCAGGATTACTTGCAACAGGGGTTATTTATTTAGTTGTTTCAATCTTAATCGTTTTATTTGCTCGTCCTCTTGTCATCTTTATGGCTCAGGAAGGCGCCCTTATTGATCAAACTGTTAGCTATATTCGATTAGAAACAATCGCGGCATTATTTTCTACGCTAACAAGATTTATTATGTTAGTATTAATCACTCTTAAAAAAGATAAGTATATGTACATCACTCTAGGTGTTCAAATGGTACTTTCAATACTTCTAGACACATTTTTAATTAGCAGTTTTGATTTCTCGATGAATTTAGGTGTCAATGGTATAGCTGTTGCTAATATTATTGTCAATATATTTATCTTGCTAATTGCTTTCTTATTATTAAGCAAAGAAAATATCAACTTATTCAAAAGAAGCAAATTATCTTTTGGATGGATGAAAGAGTGGTTTTCTGTTGGGAAGTATTCCGGTCTAGAATCATTACTCAGAAATTTTGCATTCATGATCATGATTATTCGTATGGTTAATGTAGTTGCAGAACAAGGTAATTATTGGGTAGCAAATAATTTTATCTGGCAATGGTTATTACTTCCAGCTCTCGCTTTAGCTGATGTAGTTAAGAAGGAGATAGGCGAAAGTAAAGAAAACATTAGAAGCAAAACGTTTGGTTATCTGGTTTTAACTGGAATATTCGCAATAGTTTGGTTATTATCAATTCCATTATGGAAGCCATTCTTAAAAAACGTTATGAATGTTACCGATTATGAAATTGTTTCCAACATTGTATTGATTCAAACTGGGTTTTATTTAACATTTATTTTTAACAGTTCTATTTTTGATAGTACATTTTATGGGTTAGGAAAAACTAACTATATGTTGATACAATCAATATGTATTGATGGATTCTATTATGGAATCGCATTTATTCTTTACATTACTGGAGTATTTACACCTTCACTTTTAGGTATTTCCCTTATGTTTGGAATTGGCATGACATTAGATTTTATTCCAACAATGATACTTTATAGAAGAATGTTAAACAATAACAAAATTAAGATTGATTTTAGATTAGATACTATCTAAACTTATATGATTTCAAAACAAAGTAATAATAACACATCATGCATTTAGAATAGAACAGAAGACGCAGAGGTGATATGATGTCAAATTCAAAAAAAGTGAGTTTCAATAAAGTTAGAGGATATATATATGTATGTAGCGAACCATTTTTAATAGAAACTAAGAATGGAATATTTGCCATTGATCCATATATTAAAGAAAATTCAGATGAGGAATCATTTGAAAAAAAATTCCTTGTCGGCATTCAAGTTAAAGAAATGGAAAAAAATGATAATGACGAGTTACAAATAGTTACATTAAAAAGGAGCTCTCAAAAGAGATTCATTTTTCATACTGATATTTTGAGGGAGATTGTTAATATTGAGTCTGGAATAATGGAAAGATTACTTAAGAGAACAGATGATGAAATTTTCTTAGAGAGTTTTGATTTTGTTTATGATGATTCGAAAACATATCTTAAGATTGGAAACTTCAACAATAGATTAAGTGAATATTTAGAATCTTTTGATTATCTAGAGATTGAAGAAAACTTGATTTTTGCAGCTGAACAAAAAACTAAAATAAAATTGCTAAAAAGTTTCAAAGAAGAACTTCTACATAGTTTCAGCATTAATGAACATGATATTGAAAGGGTTTTAAAAAAGTATCAAGGATTTCTACCTTTATTGATTCCCGGAATAAACGGAGTTGCTAAATTTCAATACATTGTTGATACTGATGATTTTGCTACAAATATAATCGATATTCAAGTTGATAATAATCATGATTTTCCAAATTTGATTGAACTGAAAAAAGAAGATGTTCAGCTGTTTAAACTATCAGAATATAGAAATAATACATGTAAACTCACTTCGGAATTTTCAAATGCCATTCAACAAACAAATATACAAAGAAATATGGTTGCAGCTAGTGAATCAGACCCTAATAGAACCCTGGTAAAATCTTTTCTATTAATTGGGAACTTAAAGAAAGAAATCGAGTTGCATAGAATAGAACCAAAAATAATACAAATGAATTATAATGTTGTTAAATATAATAATAAAGATTGCGATATTCTTACATATGACAAGTTAATAGAAAGAATAGATTTATTGTTAAGCGAAAATATTTCTAGTACATAAATTATGAAGTATTAATTAGCGACTTGAGATAATGTTAATTATGTCTGAATGAATACATTAATAACTATGGAAGAATATACGAAATGATATGCAAATATATTTGAGAGGGGGAGACGAGTATATGTTATCATATGACGAAAAGAAAAAAATTAAAGATATATTAGATGATGGACTTAACATTAATAAAGACATTAGATTTTCATATTTTTTAGATGCAATCGACAGCACAAACAAAATAACCAAAGATTTAGAAACTAAGATTAATTCAGTTTTACGCAATCAAAAACTAATTGATGAGAAGCTAAATATCATACTACAATCAATTAGATAGTAGAATATGGAAGAAGAAAATTGATCTTTTAGTTGATTTGTTTCGATAGGAAAATTCTAGGAGTAGAAAAATGAAAAAATTGATTATGTTTATTTTCTTATTATTAAGCCTTGCAACAATGATAGTATTCACTATTTCAATCAGCCAATTATTTGAAACTTTAGGTCTTGGAACCTTTCAGATTGAAGAAATCATTGCGTTATTTCAAGAGATGACTTTAACTGAAATATCACCCGTATTGAGTATTGCTTTATGGGGGTTGTTTCAATTATATGGAATACCTTTAATTGTTTTTCTTGTCAGTCTGATTGGACTTACAAGCAAAAAAATAATAATCAGGAAATAATAGTCATAAAAAAAATGTAGTAGGAAACATGAAATGATTGATATAAGAGTAAAGAAAAACTAATGCTATTTTAATAGCTATAATTGTAATTCAGAGTTTAAAATCTATAAAAATAAATAGGGTTTAAAGTTTAATAAAATATAGTAAGGAGGGGGAAAAATATGGTCCAAAGAAAAACACGGTCTGATTGTACAGTGGGAACTCTTGAGAAAAAAACAGGATTACCAGCTGGCACTGTTAGAAATCAAAATGGTAGAGATACTAGAAACGATAAAAAAGTTGGAACAATTCGAAAAGAATCTGGAAAGAAAAAGTAATAGACGTGTAGCTATCGTTATTGTAATTATGTATGTGTTGCATAATTTCAAGTTAGTATAACAAAACAGCACAAATATTTAAGAATACTGTCAAAACTAGAGTTGAATAAATAGCCTTACAAAGCCAATAATAATATAAAGTACGTGGATAAACTTCGGGCTGTCTTATCAGTATCTTTGTTCCCACTTTATCTATTTAATTAAAATAATATATTATCATGAAAAACCGATAAGCATATCGGCTTTTATTGTTTCTAACTCAATATTTATCAGTTGTTTCACCAAACCATCTCACTTTAAATTTTCATTCATCTTCACATCGTCAAAACATATAACAAACTAATATAAAATCACTCATGATATAATCAAGGTAATCATCACACTATCAATATTCATGAATTCAACAAAATGCCATTTTTAAGTACAACTTCAAATCATTAATAATATGTGAAGATTGGAGATATGATATGAGTCACTCAAACATCACAGAACAATTCATAGAAAACCTTGGAATCATGTCCGAAGAAACCTATAACAAAATCATAAACTGCAAGATAATGATCGTTGGACTAGGTGGATTAGGCGGCTATTTAGCTAACCACCTCGTTCGCTTAGGAGTCAATCATCTAACATTAGTAGATTATGATCGATATACATTGTCCAATCTTAATAGGCAATTATTTTCATCCTTGGAAACAGTAGGTAAGTATAAAGCTGAAGTCATCAAAGAACATATACATAAAATAAATCCCCAATGTATGATAGAAGTTGCTCTAACTGATATTAAAGACATTGACA
>JAIPGC010000072.1 GCA_021736335.1 Acholeplasmataceae bacterium
AAAAATTAATGGGAGGATCTAATGAAAATCAGTATATTCATAAAAACATTTCTTATACTGCTTTTTTCATTTACTTTGGTCTTTCTTTTAAGCATGTATCTATCTTATAAGCGTTTCTCTCCTATGTATATTGAAGAAAACATTCTCAATGTCAAATCTTCAATCATTTCTTCTGCACCAGAGATTCGAAATGGAACCAACCTAGAAGATACTTCCTTAGAGGATCTATCAAGTGAGACTTCATTTGTTTTATTTCAAAATGATGCCATTATCGAAGAAATAGGTCCACACTTTTTAGATGATGCTGATGTCTTAGATTTTGTCATTGCCATTTATGATAGCCAATCATCAATCAAAGATGGAAACCTCACGTATTTTGTTCTATTAGAGGAAGATATTTACAAAATCAACTACATCTATGAATTCGATTATGGTGATTATTTAATCGTCTCTACGAGAATTCAATCCTTGCAAAATGTAGATCGTGTACTCAATCAATTGAATATCACTCAATCTATATTTATGGTTATAGCAATTACCATCCTTTCAATTCTGATTTCAATCAACATATCAAGTCCAATCAGAAAAATTAACGCTTATGCTAAAGATATATCAAATCTGAAATTTTCTAGCAAACTCACTTTGAAACGAAGAGATGAGTTTAGAGATTTAGTCAGTTCACTCAATGAAATGACCTTTAATCTGAAGAAGACTTATGCAGATTTAAATGATGCCAATAGTAAATTAAATCAGGATATTGATCTTGAAAAACAGCAGGAAGAAAAAAAGAAACACCTAATCATGACAATCAATCATGAAGTTAAGACACCACTTGCTGTTATGAAAGGGATGATTGAAGGCATGATTGATAGTGTTGGGCGCTATAAGGATAAAGATAAATATTTAGGTGAGTTATTACATCAAATAGAAACAATTGAAAAAATCACCCAGGATCTTACCTATTCTCTAAAGCTTGAAGACAAGGTCAAACAAGGCGATTTCTGCAATTTAGCTATAATCGATGAAAAACTTGATGCACTTGAAGAATTAGCCAAGCTTCATAAGAAAAAGATTGAAAAACATATCATCTACGAAGATGTGATGATGAGCGAAGAACTGTTATTCATCATGATATCAAATCTCGTAAAGAATGCTTTACTTTATACAACAGATCAAATGGTTTATGTGAATAGTGAAATTGTGAGTCATCATTTAATACTAACAATCAAAAACCGGGGAGAAATTCCCAATGAAGCACTAGATAAGATTTTTGATTCTTTCTACCGGTTTGATACGAGTAACAACAATAGTGGTTCAGGATTAGGCTTATTCATTGTCAAACAAATTTGTGAACTCCATAAGTTTCCTTATAAAATCTTTAATGATAATGGATATGTGATTGCTAAAGTTCAACTAAAAATAAAAAAATAGTCTTGTCATTACTTTGTCATAAATAATTGATAAGATACAATTGAAGGAGGTGTGAAATGAGAAAACTCATCATATTTTATATCATGTTAATCATGTTTTTGTTAGCTGGTTGTGCAAGTCAAGAGCAAATTGATATTACAAGTATCTATGGAAGCTTGGACTTCAGTTTTTCAACCATGACTTTTACTGATACTTCTGAAAATGATATCTTGTATCAAATGGGAAATAGCACGGATGATTTCATCATTTTATACCAAATCATCACAAATGAAACATTGAACCCGTCTATGATTATTCCTTATAGAACCTTGTTTACAATCATGGATGAGCTTGTTACCGCACAAGGTATTGATTATCTGATTATTGAGTCATATAGTTCATTAGAGTTCAAAGAAGTTTGTGATTTGAATTCAATTGAACTATCGATTGCAGATATTGTGACATTTAATTCATTTAAATCAGATCTTGCAAGAATCAAGGAAATTGAAAGTGATTTTGATGAAATAATCAGTAAACTTTCTTATATCGAAATGAGGTTGGATCGGGTATTGTCGTCTTCTGAAGTTTCAGACCTTAATCTATTACAAGATCATTATTCAGAATTAAAACTTAATCATATGGCATTACCTATCTTAGAGTATACCTTTGAAGAATTGTTATTAGAATTTAAGAATCAAATATTTTATGAGCCTAATGAAACAGATCAAAATAGATTAGAAGATGCTTATGATATCATAACAAGTTTAACAGCATAAAAAATACCTACAACTGAAATGCCAGTTGTAGGTATTATATTTAATTAGATGAGTTCAATAATGCCTTTATTTGCTGAATTAAGTATTTCGTTATTCAACTTACCTAGATTTCTTATCGTCTGATCAACATCTGTTTTATTTAAGCCAAATCCATCACATGATACTGTTTGATCTAAAACCATCTTTCCAGCAATAATCCCGTTCATTGCAGCAAATGATACCTTGTAGGTACAAGAAACTTTAGCTCCATCACAAACAAATCCCATGGATGTTGATAAATATAGGTTGATAGAATCCTTGACTTGTGTTCTTGTTCCGCCTTTAACAAAGGTTAAACATGCAGCACTGCTACATCCTGTAGCATGGCCTGTACCACACAAAACAGTAACAATATTCATTTCCTGTTTAATATAGACACTGGTGTAAAAAGACAGAACAATCAGTTTTTGTCTTTCTTTTTCTTTGAGTTCAAAGACATCACTTAAAAACATTGGTGTGACAAGTGTTCCTATACCTAAATTACCACTACCAGCAACACCATAAACTGTATAAATATCACCAATCATTCTTTTTCTTGAAGGAACTTCAATGTGTTCTCTAAGAAAATTAGATAGATCATGAAAACAACTTTTTTGTTCTAAACTCAAATTTTCAACTAAAAAATGTTGATTTTGTTTTTTAATTTCTTCTCTTGCATTCTCATATTGGATTTTAGCTATATCAAATAATTCTTCTAATCCTTCAAAATCTGCTTTTTCAACATAATCAAGGATTTCATCGTACTTTTCAATCCGATACTTGTTAACTCTTCCAATCAATGCATCTTTCTCATATTCAGGTAGTTTTTCACCGTTTCTAACAACGCTCACTACATTATCATATAAGTCTTTGATGACAATTCTAACCTCATCACCTTCATGTGTTGTCATATAGAGTTCTTCATATAAGACCGTATCAACAAATCTTTGATGCTTGATAGTGACAACAATATCATTAAGCAATGCTTCTATTTTGTCGATGTCATCATTTGTAACACTTTCGAAAATACTTAATTGCTTCTTGGGATCCTTAAGCAATATGCCTAAAGCAAGTGCTTTATCCAAACCACTTTTTCTTAAACCAGGAACACCTACATTGACGCTATTCTTATAAAGTTCTTCACTCATCAATAGATCAATCGATTTGATTTTGCTGTTTCTTAGAATGTACGCACCTATTGATGCAATATACCCAACAACACCAATGTCAGTACATCCCATGGTCTTTGTTAGATTACCTTCTAATATGCGTTTTGCTGTAAAATGATCCAAATTAACACCTCTTTAATAGTCAAACATATTATAACATGTTAAAAGAATTATGAAACCCAAACTTTGAGTGGTTCATTTGCTAATTATATATTTTAGATGTAAGATAAAAATATGAAGACAGTTCAAAAATAAAAGAAAGAGGGCTTAAAATGAAAGTCAAAGATAAAGTTATTGTCGTAACAGGTGCTGGTGGTGGTGTTGGTAGAGAACTTGTTCTTAACCTGCTGAGTAAAGGTGCAACTGTCGCAGCTTTGGATATTAACAAAGAAAGATTGGATGAAACAGTAAAAATTGCTAATAATGAAGAGAAAGTGTCAGCATACGTTTGTGATATTACTGATCTTAAAGCAATTGAAGAAGTTTCAAAATCTATTATTGAAAAGTATGGCGTAGTTGATGGATTGATCAATAACGCAGGTATCATTCAGCCATTTATCAATGTTGCTGATCTAACAATGAAACAAGTGAAGCTCGTCATGGATGTTAATTTCTATGGCACTTTAAATATGACAAAGACATTCTTACCATTGCTTCTTGAGCGTCCCGAGGGACATGTTTTAAACGTTTCATCCATGGGTGGGTTCTTCCCATTTCCTGGTCAATCTATATATGGTGCTTCAAAGGCTGCTATCAAGCTTTTAACAGAAGGATTATATGCAGAATTAATTGGTACCAATGTTCATGTCACACTGGTATTCCCCGGTGCTATACAAACTGATATTTCTAAAAACTCTGGTGTTGAAATGAAAGCTCAACCAGAAGGTGAAAAACCAGCAATGAAAATGACTCAAGCAGATGATTGTGCAAAACAAATCATTAAGAGTATGGAAAAGAACAAATTCCAAGTTTATGTGGGTTCCGATTCTAAGATGATGAAATTCATGTATAGAATGAGTCCTAAAAGAGCCATTAAGTTCATCTCTAAGATGATGGCTGGTATGAATCAGTCATAGTTCTTAAAAAAGAAAAAGACCTCTTGGGTCTTTTATTTTGCGCTCTTATGCATAAATTCTACAATCTCTTTGATATGCTCTTTTTCAACATAGTTTGAGGGTTCAGTAAATCCTTTTAGTATCTGTTCTTCATCATAAGTTTTATCTTTTTTATTTTGAAGTACTTTTCTAAAGATATTAATCATTAATTTCATGATACCCTTGACCTTAGAAAAATCAACGCCTCCTGGTAGATAGAAAAAGTCATGGAAAGCTAATTCTTCGGGATTAAAATTGTTAGATTTGATATCTTCGATTTCTTTTTCGACACCTGCGTTTCCGGCACATGCAAAAATAGTGATTGGTTTATCCTTAAAGAGCTTTAAAACTTTTTTGAGCTGATTCATCTTTCCCATGTAAACCCCAGTGCCAAAGATAATCTGCTCATAGTTTCCTATTTCACTCTTCTTGAATTGCGATAAATCTCTAACTTCAAATTTCAAGTCATCAGCAATCCACTGTGCATACTGTTTTGTGTTTCCATATTTACTTTTGTAAAGTACAATCCCCTTCATTTTATGACCCCTTTTTTTTATTTTTTTCGTTGCTTATTCACTTTATCAGCAGCAAGCTTACCTGTCATAATGCTTATAGGTAATCCGGCTGGACTATATGACCATTGTCCAGCCTGATAAATATCTGGAAATTTGGTCAATACAGATTTTGCAACTTGGGCGGTGTGATGAATGACTGGTATGTTTTTATTCGTAAATGCCCACCCGGTAATCGCGCCATCTCGATTTCCAGTTCTTTTTTCAATAGTGAGCGGTGTGTAACTGAAGACATCAATGATCTTGTCTTTTAAATTCTTAAATCTGGATTCATCAAGAACATTGATGATATATTCTTCTGTGAGCTTCTTATATTCAGGATACCATCCCATAGATTCAACAGCTTTAACAAAATCATAATCCATGAGTGTTGAGATGATTAATCCGGTTTGACCTTTTGGAGCGAGATGCTCATTTCTAAGAGCGGGAATTGAAATTTCATAAGTTGTATAATCTAAATAAGATTTAACCCATGAGATCATTTCTTCTTTGTTCTTATTTTCTAAAACAGCTTCTCTTTGAGCAAAGATCTCAAATAAACCTGTAGTCTTTGGTGTATAAAAGAAATGCTCTGAACAAAGATTTCTAAAGTATGCAGGTTCTAAGTCAACAGTTGCATAAACAGCCTGTATCGAATCTCCTCCACGAAGAGGTGCGATGGATGCTTTATATAGGGTTGCTTCTTCTTTTATTTTTGGGTCAGATATTTTGTCTAAATCAACTAATTGATATAAAGTATTTAAATCCGATGCCCATACCATTTGGTCATAAGAATACGTATTACCATTGCTATCCAAAAGTGATTTTGATTCAGCATCCACAGAAACAATTTCAGTTGAAAGTTTAACTTCTCCACCGTGATTGACATAATATTCTTCAAGCTTTTCAATAAGCATTCCGGTGCCCTTTTCAGGATATCTATAATCTAGGTATAAACTAAAATAACTAAGTGCAAAGAATGCTGGAGTTTGCTTAAAGAAATGCTGAGCAATGATATCGTTTAATGCTTGATTATCGGTTAATTGAGCCAAATATGTCTCAATTGGAGTGTTTAATCGATCAATCTTTCCTGCTGTAAATATGAACTTGAAAAGCCATGGAAAAACTTCAAGAAACAGATATTTCCTGTTTTTGAACATATCCATAAAAAGTGGATTATCAATACCATACAGCACATCCATATACTTCATGATTTTTCTGATGCGCTTCATAATATTTTTAATATCTTTTTCATTATCAGGAAACTTCTTAATCAATAAATCTTGGTATTCAAATAAACTATTTTTATCTACAACTTTAATGATATCATCTTCGATACCTAATGAGACGATACTTCTTTTAAAGGGGATATCAATTTCTAATTGGCGTAACATAGGAATGACAATTCCTGAACTCTCAATTGATCTAATACCACCATCAAAAGTAAATCCTTTATAATCAAATGAACTGACAAGACCACCTAACTCATCACCTTTTTCACAGATGAGAACCTTGTGTCCTTCTTTTGCCAAATAAGTTGCAGTAGTTAAGCCGGCAATACCTCCACCGACGACGATGACATCATATTTCATCTACTTACCTCCATTAATCCTTTAATCCTGACATGCTCATACTTAAATCCCATACAGGCTTTTGCATGTCTTTTTTTACTGCATGTCTTGCTGGTGTCTCTTCGATGGTCAAATTGAAAAACTTTCCACTAACTTGATCTAATTCTTTAGCTGTTGCTAAATAATGGATAGCACTTCCAGATATCTTTACATCTTTTAAGAAATGCCATGTGAAATGGCGAAAGAACCATCTATATAACCAACCATTGTTGCTTCCAATATGCGTTTTTACCGCACCAGGATGCATCGCATTGATTGTTACTCCAGTACCTTCTAGTCTTGATGCAAGCTCATAAACTGTATAGAGTTGTGCTGTCTTTGAAGCACCATAACTCTTGAGTCCTGTATAGAGTCTTCTCTTAAAATTAACATCTTTGATCTTCACATGTCCAAATCGATGTCCCTCTGAATTTACTTGAATGATTCTTGATGGTGCACTTTCTTTGATTCTATCAAGAAGCAGCATTGAAAAAAGGAAGGTTGCTAAATGATTAACACAAAAAACCATTTCTATACCATCTTTATTATACGTCTTTTTGGTTGAATGAATACCAGCGCTATTGACTAAAACATCTATTTTGGGATACTTATCTAATATGAGTTGTGCTGCGTGTCTAACACTTTCTAAATCACTAAAATCTGCAATAATGATATCAATGTTTACTTGATATTGGGAAACAATCTCATCTTTAACAGCTTGTGCCTTCTCATGATTTCTGACAACCATAACGATATTGGCTCCACGCTCTGCAAATGATCTCATAGTTTCTTTGCCAACACCAGATGATGATCCTGAAATAACACAGGTTTTACCTGTCATCATTTCATCGCTTGTTTTTTGTTTTGCCCGACTATTCTTCATGAACATCAGTTCTTCAGGCCATTTAAATAATGCCATAATATCTCCTATCCGAAAAAGGTTCTCATAAACCAACGATAAATTCTTCTCCAAATAGGAATACCATCATAGATATCTCCCCATAAGTCATAATAATCTCTTTGTTCAATAATTTGTTGATTGTCGTTAATGGTTAATCTTGTGCTACCAAAGATTGGTTTTTTAGGGAAAAATCGAAATGACATGGTCATTTTCCATTCCATAAAAACAGTTTGATCATCTTGAATAATATGATTAATATCCATCACAAGACTCTTACATCTTTTAGTCAAACGATTACACATGGCTTGAAACTTCTCAATACCCTCAATCCTTTGAATTGAATCCTGAAAAACAATCTCATCCGCATAATATGGAAAAATGTGAGACCAATCAGGTTTACCGTCAGGATTATATGTTTTTGACCATTGGGTTAATATGGTTTCAACAGTCAGTTTTTCATTGTTTTTAGTTAATTCATTTATCTCTTTATTCATAGCTACATCCCATCAAATTTATTTTTATATTGATTGTAATTATTATATCATACTGATTTTCATATTTT
>JAIPGC010000073.1 GCA_021736335.1 Acholeplasmataceae bacterium
AGAGGTGGAAGGTGTGAAGCATGTGGTGGAGATGGACTCAAAAAAATATCCATGCACTTCCTACCAGATGTTTATGTCCCATGTGAGGTTTGTCACGGACAAAGATATAATCATGAAACACTTCAGATCAAATACAAAGGTAAACATATCGCAGATGTCTTAGATATGACAATTGATGAAGCACTAGGTTTCTTTGAAAATCACCCTAAGATTCATCAAAAGCTTCAAACCATTCATGATGTTGGGCTAGATTACATCACCTTAGGTCAATCAGCAACAACCTTATCAGGTGGGGAAGCACAACGCGTCAAGCTTGCAAGTGAGCTTTATCGCAAGATAACCAACTCATCGATTTACATTCTAGATGAACCTACAACAGGATTGCATACCGATGATGTGAAAAGATTACTTAAGGTATTGCATAGAATTGTTGATGAAGGAGCTACCATGGTTGTCATCGAGCATAACTTAGATATCATCAAGAATGCAGATCACATCATTGACTTAGGACCCGAAGGTGGAGATGCAGGTGGAGAAATTGTTGCTATGGGAACACCTGAACAAGTAGCAAAAGTTAAAGAAAGTTACACAGGGCAATATTTAAAAAAAGTATTAAAATAGTAAAAATTTAACTATTTTTGATATAATAAAACATGTTGGGGGAATGAAAAATGAGTTCAAACAACAATAATGACAACAACAAAAAAGATCCAAAGAAACCTACAGAAGAAGAACTTTTAGCGCTACTAGAAGAACTTAAAAGAAAAAAAGGCAGCAAAGGCGTTCCTTTGAGCTTGGGATTTCTACTTCATAGAAATTATTTGATGCATTTGATGTTATCTTTTGGAATCAACTTCTTGATATCAGCAGTTGTTCTTGGATTAGCAATAGGTATTGGGCAACCTTTAATTGATATCACTTTTATAGGATATGTGGTAGCTATTATTCTACTCACATTAATTGAAAATGTTGTCAAAATACTGATGTTCAAATATCTAACAAGAATCATGATTTTAAGTATGGGCATATTATCTGTATTTGTTCAGATTATCATTTTATATGGTGTTGACTTGATTGTTAATCCTGGATTTACATTCAATGGTATTGAACATCTATTTATATTTGCATTTACATTCTCAATCTTAAGAGTGATCCTATCGAATTACTTAAGAAGATGGTTATATAAAGAAAGACTTATTCTATTTGGAGGTAAGCGTAAATGAAGTTAAAGATTAAACATGTGATTAAAGATATGGATTTAATTCTTTTATCGAATGAGAAATCACTTGAAAGAGAAGTAAAATCTGAGATGTTATCACGCCCAGGTGTTGAACTCGCAGGATTCTTAGATTTTTTTGATCATGATCGAATTGTTCTCATAGGTTCAAAAGAATCACATTTTATGAATCTACTTGATTTTGAGACGAAGAAAAAGCGTATTGAATCGATATTTAAAAAGAGACCTCCAGGGATTATTTTTTCTATCAACGTTGAAGTTGAAGACATGATGATTGAATTAGGAAACACCTATGATATCGCGATTATGAAAAGTAAAATACGCACAACACCACTGAGTGGTCAACTCTATGCATATTTGCATTCGAGATTAGCGCCAAGAACAAGTGTGCATGGCGTATTGCTTGATATTCATGGCATGGGCACAATGATTACAGGTAAGAGTGGTATTGGTAAAAGTGAAACCGCACTTGAACTAATCAAGCGCGGACATATATTAATTAGTGATGATCGCGTTGATATCTTTGAAGCAGCTCCTGGTGTACTTGTGGGAAGTGCTCCAAAAATATTAGAAAAATATATCGAAGTTAGAGGTATAGGTATCGTTGATGTTGTTTCTATGTTTGGAGCTGGTGCCTATAGAGAAAATAAGAAAATTCGTTTAGTTGTTGAACTCGAACAATGGGAGGAAGGCAAACATTACGATCGTTTAGGTATTGAAACAGATTCTATTAAGATCTTTAACACCGAAATTGCTAAAATAACAATTCCCGTTCTACCAGGTAGAAACGTAGCAACGCTTGTTGAAAGTGCAGCAATGAATCAAAAATTAAAATATTTAGGTTATGATGCAGCACTTGAACTCACAAAAGCTGTAGGACTTAGAGCAAAAGGCATGAGAAAGGATGAAGACGAAGATGATTGATTTTATAAAAACAAATAAGAAGGCATTTTATGTTTATGGAGGCATGATTTTAATTGTTATTGGTCTAATCATGCTAGCGGTTATTCCTCAAAAAGAAGTGCCTTATAACAATATAGCTCTTGATTTGGGGTTTGCTCAAATCGCATGGTATGCTATCTTTATTCTTTCAGGTTTAATCATGGGTGCTTATCTAGCATACTTGGAGTTTAAAAAGGTTGGATGGAGCACAGATTTATTGTTTGATGCACTTTTGTGGGCTGTTCCACTATCTATAGTTGGATCTAGATTATATTATGTTCTATTTGATCCAAATCCAAGTTATGAAACGTTTCTTGATGTGATTAACGTAAGTAATGGAGGATTATCCATTCATGGAGCTGTTATAACAGCAACCATCTTCGTTATCGTATTCACAAGAATTAAAAAGATGAATGTTTGGCTTTTAGCAGATATACTAGCGATAGGGTTCCTTGTTGGACAAATTGTTGGCCGTTGGGGAAATTTCATGAACGCCGAAGCCTATGGCCCAGTCATTGAAAGTCAATTTATTTTAAATATCTTACCTCAATTTATTAAAGATCAAATGTTTATTGCTGGTGCTTATCACCACCCAACATTCCTTTATGAAAGTCTTTGGAATTTTGTAGGACTTGTGGGATTACTCATCATTAGAAGAAAGAGAATTCTAAAAGTAGGAGATCTCTTCGCATTTTATTTGATATGGTATGGTTTTGGTCGTGGGGCAATCATTGAACCACTTAGAGTCGGTGGTCACCCAACAGATGCACTGCGTATGTTTGGTTTGCCAACTAATATTGTATTATCACTTGCATTATTTATGCTTGGAGGTATCGCAATTATATTTCTTAAGAAACACTATATCAAAAACCAACCCTATTATGTAGATTTATTTGTAGATGAGAAGACTGGAGTAGTTGCTGATGAAGACCATACTGTTTGATTTAGACGGTACTCTCATTCAGTCGACTGAAATCATATTAGAAACATTTGTTTTAACCTTTGAGAAGTTCTTCCCTTCAATGAAATTATCAGAAACAGAATTAACCAATATGCTTGGACATACGCTTTATACAACGTTTGCGTTTTATACGGATTCTGAAAGCCAAGTCAACGAAATGGTTGAATATTATCGTTTAATTAGTAATCAAAAAATAGAAGAAGGACTTAAAGCTTACCCCGGTGCAGCAGAAACAATGGCATATCTTAAGAAAAAGGGATGCACAGTTGGTGTTGTCACATCAAAGATGAGACATGTAGCCTCTTATCATCTTGAGCTTACCGGTTTATCACCTTATGTTGATGGTCTGATTGGGTATGAGGATTCAGTTGAACACAAACCTAATCCTGAGCCCTTACTTAAAGCATTAGAGCTTTTTAAAGCAAAACCCAAAACGACAATTTATATTGGAGATCATGAAAATGATATGACTGCAGCAAAAAAAGCAGGTATTTCAGCATGTGCTGTGACGTATAGTCATAGATTACTTGAAATGCTTATGGTTCAACCAGAATTCGTAATTGACGAATTAGTCAATTTAAAAGATATTGTTTAGGAGATGAAAGAAATGTTATATGATGTATTAATTATCGGAACAGGTCCTGCAGGCATTACCGCAGGTATCTATGCTAAAAGAGCAAACCTAAAGGTTGCCATGTTTGAAAAGGACACCCCAGGTGGACAACTATCTAAATATAATGAAATTGAAAATTATACAGGTGCAAAAAAAGTTGCAGGTTATGAACTTGCTACAATGATGATAGACCATGCTTATGATTTAGATATTGAAGTCATTTATGATGAGGTCACTAAAGTAGAAGTTGATGGCAACATCAAGAAACTTACAACACCTAATGGCATTTATGAATCAAAGGTCGTTATTGTTGCTACAGGAAACGTACCAAGAAGATTAGGTGTTGAAAATGAAGATGCTCTAGCGATGAATGGTATCAGCTGGTGTGCAATTTGTGATGGACCACTTTATAAGGATAGAAAAGTTGTTGTCATTGGTGGTGGAAATAGTGCTGTTGAAGAAGCATCTTATTTATCAACCTTAGCATCACATGTCACAGTTGTTCAAAATTTAGCTGATCTTACTGCAGATCCTAAAGCTCAAGATATCTTAAGAAAACAAAAAAATGTTGATTTTAGATATAGCACAGTCGTTAAAAAGTTTCTCATGGATGATAAAGGATTAACAGGCGTTATCCTCATCAATGATAAAAAAGAAGAAGAAACCATCATGTGTGATGGTGTCTTCGAATATGTTGGACTTATCCCTGTAACTGACATGGTTAAGGACTTAGGCATTGCAAACAAATATGGTTACATTGAAGCTAACGAGAAAATGGAAACCAAAGTACCTGGTATTTATGCAGCCGGAGATGTTATAGTCAAACAAATTAGACAAGTAGTCACTGCAGCTGCAGATGGAGCAATCGCTGCTCAAAATTGTTTAAGATACTTAGAAACCTGGGAATAAAATGTCATTTGCTAGAACTGTAAAAGAGGAACTTGTTACTGTTCCAATTGAGCTTGAAGAGCAACTTGCTGAGTTTTCAGCATTCCTCAATCTCAACACAGATTTTCATATTGAAAACAAGCATAAAATGCTTGATTTCAAAACGAACAATCCAACCGTTGCTAGACGGTTTTTACAGTTGGTTAGAACACTTTATCAAGCAGAGACGAGTCTTATTACTCAGAAACAAAACAAACTCAAACAAAGACAAACAGTCATCATTAGAATTCAATCCAAAGTTGAAGATATTATTAATGAGCACGGCCTATTCGATAATCCTATTGAAAATCAAGAATTGACAACACAGTCACCTGAAGCTAAGCGTGCCTATTTGAGAGCAGCTTTCTTATCTGGTGGATCAGTCAATCATCCAAAGACCGCGGAATATCATTTAGAAATATTTTCTAAGGATTCTGATCAAATTGTTTTTATTCAGCAACTGATGAATGTCTTTGATTTGAATGCTAAGATTACCAAAAGAAGACAGGGATTCATTGTTTACTTAAAGGATGCTGAGCACATCAGTAATTTCTTACAGGTTGCAGGGGCTCAAAATTCATTATTCCAGTTTGAGGATATTAGAATCAAAAGAGATTTCAATAACTCAATCAATCGCGTCATGAACTGTGAGATTGCAAATGAAAAGAAAATCTTTATTGCTGCCAATGAGCAGCTTAAAGATATTGAAACAATCGAAAAGTTCATTCCTGAGCATCATATTGATGAAAAGATGAAGATGGTGATGAAATTGAGAAAAGAATATCCTGAATCAAGTCTTCTTGATTTAACCAATACATATGAAGAGCTTTATGGAGAATCCATCAGTAAATCAGGATTAAATCATAGGTTCAATAAAATCAAACAATTGGCAGAACAAATCAAGGAGGGCAGAAAATCATGATATTAGGCATAGGCATCGATTTGGTAGATTTAAAACGGATTGAAAAATTAGCTTCACAAAAATTTATCAATCGCATTTTATCTGTTGAAGAAAAAGAAGTTTATGATCAAATCACTTCTGATCAGGTCAAGATATCTTATTTAGGTGGAAGGTTTGCAGCTAAAGAAGCAATCTTTAAAGCAATCGCTTCTGGACCTGGAACAACAAACTTTAATGATTTTTCGGTTTTGAATCATGAAAACGGAAGTCCTTATGTAAAAACTGAGTTTTTTAAGAATCATGAAATCGTTCATATCAGCATCACACACACCGATCAAGAAGCTATTGCTTATGTGGTGATTGAAAAGCTTTAACATATTTAACCATTATGTTGTAATTTTTAAGGGTTTTCGGTATAATTCTTTATGATAAGGAAGTGACACTATGGCAAGAGTCCAAACAAGTTCAAGTAAAACAAAGAGCAATACAAACACAAAGAATAAAGCACCACAAAAAAGTGTTGTAGTACAAAAGACTGGCATGAAGGCTAGTCCAAAAAAAGAACCATCTAAAAATGAAATTATGTTTTTTAGAATCGGTATGTGGGCAATAGCCTTAACGATTGTAGTCGTGAGTATTGTATTACTCGTACAACATTTTATGACTGAAGAAGAAGTTGTTCCATTCGATGACTATCTACATGTCACCGTATCGGATTTGAAATACATCACACAACAAGATATTTATGGTGTTTATGGCGATTTCAGTTACTTTGATGGAAAAGATCAATACGAAGATTTAAGAGCAGTCTTAAATTCAAATGATTTCGTTTATGTCTATTTTTATAGAAGCAGTGATTTAAATCTGGATATTAAGGCAGCTATTGAGGCTCTAGTTGGTCTTGAAGATATGGCGTTCCTCTTTGTTGATTTGGATTTAGCTGATAGTGCAGGATTATTTACAACAGCAGAAATTGCACACTTAAATCTTGATGAAACTAAAGATAACATGTTCTTAATCTTTGATATTAACGCTCAAAGCTTCCAATTGGAAACAAGAGTAAGCGACATACTTATTGAAATCAATAAACTCTAATTAATGCAAAATATACGAAAGGGCATGGCCCTTTTGTGCTATATGAAGGAGAACTCTATGAACGAACAAATTATTGCAGAAATTAAAAAAGCATTATCCATTGGTGAAAAACAGGTTGTTTCAGTCCTTAATTTACTAGATGAAGGTAATACAATTCCCTTTATCGCAAGATATCGTAAGGAAGCAACCGGTGGACTTGATGAAGAACAAATCAATGAAATATTCAAACAATGGGAATATGCTAATAACTTATTAGATAGAAAAGAAGCTGTGATCAGATTAATTGATGAAAAAGGTATGTTAACTGATGATCTGAAAGCTGAAATTTTAAACGCTAAAAAATTGGTAGAAGTCGAAGACTTATACCGTCCATTTAAGGAAAAGAAAAAGACTAAGGCAACCGAAGCGGTTGCCAAAGGTCTTGAACCATTTGCTAATTGGCTTTTAATGTTTCCATATGAAGATGTTAAAGAAGAAGCTAGAAAGTATTTAAATGATATGGTTTCTACTGAAGATGAAGCCATTGAAGGTGCTCAATATATTATTGCTGAAATGATCAGTGATGATGCCAACTATAGAAAATCACTTAGAGCAGAAATGGTTAACCATGGCATGGTTGTCACAAGTGTGAAGAAGAATGCAGTTGATGAACGTAAAGTTTATGAGATGTATTATGACTATAGCGAAGCAGTTAATAAGATCAGACCTCATCGTATTTTAGCGATTAATCGTGCTGAAAATGAAAAAGTGATTACTGTCAAGATTGATTTAGATAAAGAAAGAATGACATCCTATTTAGAGAGAAAAGTCATTAAAAGAGAAAACTCTACAGCGGCACCGATTTTAAAAAGTGCTATTGAAGATTCATTGAAGAGATTGATTTATCCTAGCTTAGAAAGAGAAGTCAGAAGTGAACTTACTGAAAAAGGCGAGGAACAGGCAATTGAAATCTTTTCAGTTAATCTTCAAAAACTATTATTACAGCCTCCACTTAAAGGTAAAGTCATTTTAGGTATTGACCCAGCATTTAGAACAGGTTGCAAGTTGTCAGTTGTTAATGAGCAAGGTACAGTATTAGAAAAAGGTGTTATCTATCCTCATGAAAAGACCATGGGTGGAAGTA
>JAIPGC010000074.1 GCA_021736335.1 Acholeplasmataceae bacterium
GGACTCGCATTAGGTATTGGGATGCTGGTTGATAATTCAATTGTTGTTATTGAAAATATCTTTAGATTGATTGCTGAAGGCAAATCAAGAAAAGAAGCTGCAATTGAAGGCTCTAAGCAAGTAGCAGGAGCCATCACAGCATCTACTTTAACAACCATTGCTGTATTCATTCCAATCTTGTTTATTGAAGGTATGGTTGCTGAAGTGTTTATTAGTATGGCACTGACCATTGCGTATTCATTAGGAGCAAGCTTGTTAATTGCATTGACGCTCGTTCCTGCTATGGCAGCAAACATGTTAAATGATCATAACAACAAACCTGAAAGCAAAGTCATGACCAAGATGAAATCAGCATATAAATCATCAGTGTTATTCACACTTAAAAATAAGGTATTAACATTAGTAGTTGTTATAGTATTATTGGCGGGTTCACTATTCTTTGTTATTTCTAAGGGTTTCATTATGCTTCCAACATCTGATGAAGGTAGTATTGGTATTTCGATAGAAACTGCTTCACAGCTCTCATTTGAAACAAAGGCAGAATTTGCAGATTATATTACAACTATTTTAATGGAAATCGATGATGTTGATACCGTCTCAGCAACCATCAATAGTGGTGGATTCATCAGTATGAGATCAACCATGATGGGTGGAGCTTCTGGATCCATTTCATTTAATATCAATTTAAAAGATTCAAGAAAAGAATCAACCGCTTATTATGAATCCTATATTAGAGATTTAATGGAAGATTTAGACTATGATCTTGCAGGTGCCATTACAGAAGATCAAGTTAATGAGTTAACAGTATCATCACAAAATAGTACAGCAGGACTAACAGGAGCAACCGGAATCAATATCAAGGTGAGCGGATACGATTTACTCACACTTGAAGCTATTGCTAATGATTTAACCGATATCCTAAGTAATTCTGATTATGTGATTAAGGTAGATAATGGTGTTAATCAAGGTGCAGACAATGTAAAGATCACGATTGATAGAACCAACGCAATGAATTATGGATTAACCAATCAAGATGTTTCAGATAATATTAATTTACTTTATGCAAATCTAACCGCTCTAGGAGCTACACAATCCTTGGTTGTGACACTAGAAGGTGTTGATTATACGCTTGATTTACCAAATGAAACAGTTGCTGGAGGTATCAATTTCGATGTCTTTGGAGATTATTTGAATTTCCTTGGAGGTATTGAACTATTTGACGAAGATACCTTAGAATTAATTAATCAATATACTGAAACTACAGGTATGGGTATTTACGTGCTTAATGCGATGTTGCCTGGTTATGTTCCTGGTACACCAGTACAATTCATCGTCAATCCATATTTAGTGGTAACAGGTGGACAGCTTGTCATGAATCCTTTGAGCTTAGATCCTCACTTAACAGAATTAAGTTTGGCACCACTTTATGTTGATGGTGACGTAAACAGTGTTACGACAATTGAAAAAGTCACAGGTTTTTCTACCATCAACACAGATGGTACCAACAGATATCTAAATGTCACAGCACAAATTGAACCAGGTAAGAATATTACCTTGGTTAGCCAAGATGTCATTGATGATGTCAATGCTTATTTGGATAGTGAAGCATTTGCAGCATATGGTAACGGATATTCAGTCGTTTTTGAGGGTGAGAATGAATCCATCTTATCTGCTGTATCTGACCTTGCTCTTGCAGCAGTTGTTGCAATACTTCTTGTTTACATGGTTATGGCAATCCAATTCCAATCCCTTGTTTATCCTTTCATTATCTTAGGAACTATCCCACTAGCATTTACAGGTGGTATGTTCGCACTCTTAATAACTGATTCAAATCTAAGCTTAGTATCCATTATGGGATTGATCATCTTAATTGGGGTAGTCGTTAATAATGGTATTGTGTTAATCGACTATATTAATAAGTTACGAGAAAAAGGTAAACCAATCATTGAAGCGATTATTGAAGCAGGACAAACAAGATTAAGACCTATCTTGATGACTGCACTAACAACCATCCTTGCTTTAATTACAATGGCATTCGGTGTGGGTCAAGGTGCTGAATTACTTCAACCGATGGCAATCACTGCCATTGGAGGACTCATTTATGCAACACTACTCACATTAGTCGTAGTTCCAACAATCTATGCAGCGCTAAACTTCAAAAAAGTAAGAGAAGAGGCGAAGAAAAATGATGTCAACGAAGGATAGAATTCTCAGTGCGGTTATTTCTCATATCAAAGAAGGCGACAATCTTGAGCAAATTACAATTTCCAAGATTGCTGCTGAAGCTGAAATTGGGAAAAGCACAGTTTACGAACATTTCAATAGCAAAGAAGATATGGTATCAGAAACATATCTTTATCTTCTGAATCACTATGAAACAATTTTATTATCAGATATTCAAAACATGAATTTCAAGAGAGCCTTTATTGAGCAAATTGAAAAGATATTATTTGTCATGAAGGATGCAAAGATTATCATGAATGCCATCATGAATATCGATCAGGAATCACTATTTCATCAAGGCAAGCAAATAGAAATACATGCTGCAGAACTCAGAGATAAAATGAAGGAACGATTCACCAGTATTTTCAAGCTTGGAATCATCGAAGGCATCATTGAATTTAAGCTACCTAAACCATATACAGAGCATGTAGTTCAAGCACTTATTTCAGGATTACTGTTTCAATATATCAATGAAGCAATCGATATTAAAGAAGAAGAACTCTTTGAGTTGATTTATGAACAAGCATTAGAAATAGTTAAAAAATCATAAATATTGAACAAAAGCCTAACAAAGAGATTGTTGGGCTTTTTTTTATGTTTTTTCACATATTCAAAATGATATTTCCAAATTGTGTTTATAATCATCTATTTTCCCCAAAAACATTGACTTTTAATGTGTTTCATATTATCATAAAGGTAAATTATACGATGAATAAATAAATAAAGTAAGAAGAGACTTTTTTAAAATGGCATGCACTGATTACTTTAATTCATCAAGTATTTTCGATTATGCATTGGAGTGCTTTTTTCCAACGTAAGTTCAAACATCTATGTTGACATGATAATGGACACAATACACGACACGAAGGCAATTTTTTAATTGTATTTTTTCATTTCAAACAGGAGGATAGGCAATGTTGTTAAAAGAAGTTTTGCAAAAGTATCCAAAAAAGGAAGATCAGCTGATTGAAATCTTACTTGATTATCAAGCTGAAAAAAGTAATCACTATATTTCTAAAGAGGAAATAATTGAGATTGCATCTTATTTAAGCATACCAGAAAGCAAGGTTTGCAGTGTTTTATCGTTTTACACATTTTTCTCAAATAAACCAAGAGGCAAACACATCATTCAAGTGTGTAAGGATGTCCCTTGTTATGTGAGTTCTGATGTGGATGTTTTAAAAACTATTGAAAAGGAGCTCGGCATTCGTGTTAATGAAACAACACCAAATCAGCAGTTTACTCTAGAGTTTACTAGTTGTTTAGGTTGTTGTGAAGCTGGTCCTGCCATGAGAATCAATGACAAGATTTATACGCATTTAACAGCTGACAAAATTAAAGCGATATTATCTGAGTATCGGGTGTACATGTGATGAACGAAATGAAATTAACATCCAAAAGATTTGGGAAAATCAATCCATTATCCATTGATGAATTCATCAAGTTTGATGGTTATAAAAATCTAAAAAAAGCATTATCTATGGAAAAAACAGAAATCATTGAAGAAATCCAAAAATCATATCTACGTGGCAGAGGTGGAGCAGGATTTCCAGCAGCCATCAAAATGATGGGTTTGGCTAAAGAAGCCAATAAAGACAAGTATATCATTTGTAATGCTGACGAAGGCGAACCAGGGAATTTCAAAGATCGTTATTTAATGGAAAATGATCCACATCAAATTCTTGAAGGTATGATTATTGTTGCATATGCAACCGGTGGAACACACGGGCTTATTTATGTTCGTGGTGAATACCAAAAGTCAATCAGTCTACTCAAATGGTCTATTGATGAAGCTAAGAAAAAAGGATTCCTAGGTAAAAATATTTTAGGATCTAAATTCAATTTTGATATTGAAGTTAGATCTGGTGCTGGTTCTTATGTATGTGGTGAAGAATTCGCACTCATTGAATCAATTGAGGGTAATCCAGGAAGAACAAGAGTTAAACCTCCATTTCCAACACAAGTTGGATTATATGGCAAACCAACATTGATTAATAATGTTGAAACATTTGCAACCATTCCAACAATCGTTGAAATGGGTGGTCTTGAATTTGCTAAAATTGGTACACCTTCTTCAACAGGAACCAAACTCATTTCATTATCAGGTAACGTCAAGAACAAAGGCGTTTATGAAATACCTTTTGGTGTTCCTATTCGCGATGTCATCTATAAATTAGGTGGAGGTATTGAAAAAGATCGTAAGATTAAAATGGTTCAATTGGGTGGGGCTTGCGGTCCAATTATTCCCGAATATATGCTTGATATGATCATTGATTTTGAACGTTTTGAAGAATTTGATTCCAAAACAGGTGCTGGTGCTATTATTGTTATGGATGAAAGATTTGACATTTTCACAATTCTATTAAAGGTTGTTCGCTTCTTCCAACATGAATCATGTGGAAAATGTACACCTTGCCGTGAAGGTCATATCCAACTTGGCAATCTGATTGAAAAATTCATTGAAAGAAAAGCAACGATGCAAGATATCGCTTCATTAGAATCTCTTGCTCGTGTTATACATCAAGCATCATTATGTGGTTTAGGTCAAACTTCACCTACAGCCATCATTTCATCACTTAGATATTTCAGAGATGATTATATCGACCGTGTTGAACATCCAGAGAGAGGTTAAGGAGGATATGAAAATGGTTAATTTAACAATAAATAATGTCAAAGTATCCGTTGAAGAAAACACTTCAATCTTAAAAGCAGCTAAGAAATTCAGTATGAATATTCCAACGCTTTGTTATTATGAAGATTTAGACATTAAATCTGACTGCCGTGTTTGTGTTGTTGAAGTTGAAGGCAAAAAAGGACTTGTCTCATCATGCTCTACACCTGTAAGTGAAGGTATGATAGTCAATACGAATTCACCTAGAGTTTTAAATGCTCGTAAGACCATTGTTGAACTCATTTTGTCAAACCATGACACAAACTGTACAACTTGCGTTAAAAATATGAGATGTGAACTTCAAAATTTAGCTAAAAACTTAGGTATTGATGAAAATCGTTTCCCTAGTGTATTTGAAAAATGTGAGATTGATGAAAATAATCCATCCATCGTAAGAAATCCAAATTTATGTATTAAATGTGGAAGATGCGTTGACGTTTGTAATAATGTTCAAGGCACGAGTGTTCTTGCTATATTAGGCAGAGGTCATGAAACAAGAGTTTCCGCTGTCTTTGATGAAGATTTATCTGATGATTTTTGTACATTCTGCGGACAATGCGCAAGCGTTTGTCCTGTTGGAGCAATCACTGAAAAAGATGACACTGATCTTGTTTGGAAAGCTCTTACTGATCCTAAGAAGCACGTTATCGTGCAGGTTGCACCTGCTGTCCGTGTATCTTTAGGTGAAGAAGTTGGACAAAAGATGGGTACAATTGTTACCGGTAAGATGGTTTCAGCGATGAAGATTCTAGGTTTTGATCAAGTATTTGATACTGATTTTACAGCTGATTTAACAATCATTGAAGAAGGAAATGAACTAATTCATCGTGTAACACATGGTGGTGTTCTTCCAATGATGACATCATGCTGCCCAGGTTGGATCAATTATGCAGAAACACGTTATCCTGATATATTAGAACACATCTCGTCATGTAAGTCACCTCAACAAATGTTTGGTGCACTTGCTAAATCATATTATCCCAAAAAAGCAGGACTCGATCCTAAAGATGTTTTTGTCGTTTCAGTGATGCCTTGTACTGCTAAGAAGTATGAAGCGAAGCGTGAAGAAATGAGAGTTGATGAAAACAGTCCGGATATCGATGTTGTACTCACTACACGTGAACTAGGTAAGATGATTAAACAAATGGGTATTGATTTTGAAAACTTAGAAGAAAAACCATTTGATTCACCATTTGGTATCACTACTGGTGCAGCAGCTATCTTTGGTGCTACAGGTGGTGTTATGGAAGCAGCAATAAGAACAGTTTACGAAGTTGTAAACAAAGAACCTTTGGAAAGCCTTGATTTCAAAGAATTAAGAGGACTTGAAGGTATTAAGGAAGCTGAAATTAATTTAGGTGGCTCAATGGTAAAAGTTGCTGTTGCTCACACATTATCAATGGCTAAGGTCTTATGTGACCAAGTCAGAGAAGGTACATCACCTTATGCATTTATTGAAATCATGACATGCCCAGGTGGATGTATTGGTGGTGGTGGACAACCTTATGGAACTACCAATAAAGTTCGTCAGGAAAGAATTGATTCGACTTATAGACTTGATGCAAGTATGAAGTTACGTAAGTCTCATGAAAACCCTGAAGTCATAGCACTTTATGAAGATTTCCTAAAGGAACCTCTTGGAGAAATATCACATCATCTGCTTCACACACATTATCACGATCGCAATCACAAAACAAAAGCATAAGATATTAAAAATAGTTTGTATCGGCATACCCCCAAAATCAGTTATCATTCATTTTTTGAAAAACTGATAGGTATGCCTTTTTTATGCCTATTTAAATTTCTTATTTTTAAGAAAATAATCAATCAATTAAACAAAAAAACCATTTTATGACTCTAAAAAAAAGGGGTTTATTTACTATCACTAAAAATTGAACAAAATTGAAAAATTTATTATGATATGATTTGATTTGACCAAACTTTATTGATATAATCTACTCCGGACGTATAAAAAAATTCGGAGGAAGAAAAAATGAATAAAAAATTATTTGTCGTATTACTACTAGTTTTAGGTTTAGTCTTTACTTTAGCAGGATGTTCTGATCTCAGCCAAGCTGACTATGATGCTTTAGTTGCTGAAAAAGATGCTTTAGTTGCTGAAAAAGATGCATTAGCTGCAGAAAAAGATGCTTTACAAGATGAATTAGATTCCAAAATGGTAAGCTATAAGGATCAATCTGTTGAAGCATACGGATACACTCATGGTGGATATGTAGGGAAAGTTACAATTGTTGTAACTGATGGTGTTGTCGATGTTGAAATCAATGAAGCATTTTTGCCTCATACATTAGCTGCAGTTACTCTATCTACTTTATCTGCACCAACAGTTTGGAATGAAACAAACACATTGACAATTGGTCTTTCTAGTTTTGCATTGTACATCATGTATGATGATGTGGTCTATAAAGCATTACAAACTGAAGCTGGATTATTAGTTTATAATGTTGTTGATGAAACTGGTGCATTAAAAACTGGTAGATTCGATGTTAAAAACTTAGAAATGAATATCATTAAAAATGATTCAACAATGAAGGCATACTATGATGCACTTAATGCTGGAGAATTCAAATTATTAAAGTCATTTGGTGATACAACTCCAATCGTTGTTAGTGAAAATCAATTTAAAGATGGAAATCCAAATTACTGGCAACCAAGCACAGGCTCATTAGGTTGGCAAGCTAATATCGATACTATCGAAGCATTCTTAGAAGCAAATGGTGCTGCATTTGATACATTAGCATTCGCAACT
>JAIPGC010000075.1 GCA_021736335.1 Acholeplasmataceae bacterium
TGACTTCATCACTTATACGCTCTATTAAGCCATCAACTTGAGCAGCTACACCATAGGTGACTCCTGATTGCATACAACTGATCGTATTGGTGCCTAGTACTTTTTTAGGTACTTCAATATCGATATCAGGGAGTAATGCAGTATTACCAACAAGAGCTTTGATTGAGATATTAACACCAGGTGTGATGATTACACCTAAGATTGTTTTATTTTTCACATAGATATATTTGATAGCAGTTCCTAAATCGATGACGAGTACTGGACTTTTGATTAGTTCGACTGCTACAGCACCACAAATGAGATCAGCACCTACTTCTCTTGGATTGTCAGTTTTTACGTTAAGACCGGTTTTTATGCCAGGACCAATGGTTAAAGGTTCGAGATTCAAGAAACGATTACAAATATCTTTGAGTTTTTCTGTAATCCGAGGCACAACAGATGAAATGGCGACTGCATGAATTTTTTTCATGTCAATCAAGCTTTTCATTGCTATAAAGTATTCATCTGCGGTTTTCGTGACTTCAGTGTTAAGTCTAAATGTCTCACTGACGTTTTTCCCATCAGAAAGCCCTATGCTAATATTTGTATTTCCTACATCAAATAATAAAATCACAACTAATCACCAAAATCTTTCTGTTATCTATTTTTTTCTAATTGCTGCAAAACAAGTATAATTGGCGTACCAATCAATACAGCAATCAATGCTTCAATAAGACCATTTGCTGCTGCAATTGAATAGATGATTGTGAAAATTGCTGCACCTTCACCAAATAATACAGGTCTTATGATAGCAATTGCTGATAAGACAAGAACTGTGTGTGCTAATGTACCTAAAATGATCGTTGATGGATATAAGATTCTCTTACTCTCATCTTTTTGAATGATGTGAAAGTATCCAGTTAAAAATAAGACGGTAACTAATAATGAAATAGGAGTAACTATATTTTGTACTCTTGATTCTGTATCTTGGGCATCAGCAAGCTTTATTGGTAACTCATCGGTCATATTATCGACTAAAATAGTCAAGTCATCAATTTCTTGTTGTGTCAAAGCAACACCATCTTGCATGCCATCTGCCAATATAGCTTCCTTGGATGCTAATTCACCTGCATAATTGTTATATGCTGCATATGAAGCATTTGAAACAATTGCACTTGATCCAAAAAAGATAGCAAATAAAGTGACTAATGAGACAATACCGTAAATAATAGAGTTTCCGCTTTTTTTAATTGTCTCAACCTTTTTTAAACCCAAAAAGATGTAATAAGCTGCGACTGCAAAAAGTACTCTAGGTATAATTGAAATCAATGGATTTCTAAATGCTAAATCGATTGGAGTATTGCCATACATAAATGACGCAATCCAAGAACCGATTCCAAAAAATAACCCCAAAATAATTGCATTGTTTCTTGGCAATAAAAAAATACCTATCAAAACTGGGATGTGTACAAGTGTTACACTGACACCAGGAAGAATGGTAACAAAACCAATTTGAGGGATTAAAGACATAACCAAAATAATAGCAACAAAAACTGATGTTAACGTTAAATCATAAATATTTTGCTTTTTCATTTTTTCTCCTTTTTAGGCCACTATGGGTCCCATAAGTACTTTCATTATAACTCTTTTTTATAAAAAAGACAATAAAAAAAGCCTTAGTTTCCTAAGACTATTCTTTATAAGGTCCCCAAGGACTATTGTCAGGGTCTGTATAGACTCTTTTACCTCTATTCAAACCATTGATGATCTCTACTTCTTCAGGTGTCAATTGAATGAATTGACCCTTGAAGTTTTCTTCTATTCTTGAAGGTGTCACTGATTTAGGAATCATAATGATACCTCTTGCCAAGCCCCAAGCAATAATGATTTGAGGAATAGATGCTTGATATTTATCAGCAATAGGCTTAAGCCCATCATGCCAGATACCATCAAAGACGCCACCTTTCATAAAAGGTCCATAAGATTCAATGGCTATATTCAAATCATCTAAGTAAGCCTTAAGGGGGACTTGAGTCAAGCCTGGATGCAACTCAACTTGATTGACCATTGGTTTGATCTTTGCTGTCTCTAGCAAATCATTTAAGTGATGTTTTTGGAAATTAGAAACGCCAATTGCTCTAACTAGCTTCTTTTCATAAAGTGATTCAAAGAATGCCCATGTCTGTTGGTTGATTTTCTTATCATGATTTGGCCAGTGAATCAAAAACAAATCGACATAATCAGTCTTTAGCTTTGCTAGTGATTCATCAAATGCTTTTTGCATATTTGCTACAGTTGAGTGCACTCTTTGTTTTGTTGTGATGAACACTTCGTTTCTTGGAATTCCAGAATCATGAAGTGCATCTCCAACACTTTCTTCATTTTGATACATCTGAGCCGTATCAATATGTCTATAACCCATCTTTAATGCATATTTCACGGTTTCATAGGCACTTTGTCCATCAGGTACTAAAAATGTACCTAAGCCAAACTGTGGCATCATAACGCCATTATTTAATTTGATATTCATGAATTACTCTCCTTTAACTTTTTTATCACTTCAGGATTCAGTGTCTTAAGGACTTGAAAAAGCATTTTTTTTGCTGACTCAAGATCTCTTAAATCCATCATTGCTGCTGTTGAATGAATGTATCTTGCAGGTAGACCAATGGTTGTTGCTAGAACACCAGCATTTAAGTCTAGTGCCTTAGCAGCATCTGTTCCACCTTTAGAAACGAAATACTGATAGTCGATTTGATGCTTTTTAGCAAGTTTGATAAAAAAATCCATGAGTCCTTGATGCATGACATTTCTTGGATCATACATACGAAGCAAAAATCCTTTTCCAAGTGCACCTAATGCTTCTTTGTCTTCCATATCATTGACTGGTGAAGCATCAAGGGCTAAGAAGACATCAGGATTGAAGGTTTGAACTGCTGTTTCAGCACCTCTGAGTCCAACTTCTTCTTGAACGGTTGCTCCAACAACTAAAGTGAATGGTAATGTCACATCATTAAATTTCTCAATTGTTTCTAAAGCGAGACCACATCCATAACGATTATCTATGGATTTGGAAATGATTCGATTTGGGTTTTTCGTATATGCAAATGGATTATCATATAAAACCATATCTCCTGGAAGAACACCAAAAGATAATGCTTCTTCTTTAGAGCTTGCTCCAACATCTAGGATTAAATCAGATATTAAAGCGCTCTGCTCTGCTTTTAAATGAGGAGGAAGCGCTCCGATAATGCCTTTAATAACGCCATTTTTAGTATAAACATTGAGCACCTGAGAGACCAAAACCTCACCATTAAGGCTACCAAGATTTTGTAGCTTTAGCATCCCAAATTCATTGATACCAGTAACAATCAATCCTACTTCATCCATATGACCAGCGACCATAACGACGAAAGCATTTGGATCTTGAGCTTTTTTAACTGCAAAAATTGAACCTAGTCGATCCGTTTTAATTTCATAATTAGGAAATTTTTCCATGTAATGACGCATATAGATTCTAATGTCTTTTTCATATCCACTTGTGCCAGCTAGATCAAACAAATCTTTATATATTTTCTTTAGCATGATGTTCTACCTTTCCAATCAGTTGATAAATGGGTCCGATTTCTCTTTTTCTAATTTCGTATTCCGTCATATACTTTGATGGCTCCAAATGATAATCAATTTTTTCCATCTTAATGTATTGATGCATGTATTCAATGCTTGAATCAAATAAGTCAATTTGATCCGTTCTAAACTGTATGAATGCTTGATCCTTTAGGATTTGTACATACTTTTCCATAAAAGTAGGTGCTGTTAAGCGTCTTTTATGATGCTTCTTTTTTGGCCATGGATCAGAAAAGTTGAGATAAAGACCATCAATTGACTGCGGTTTCAAATAAGATAAGAGATTTTCTGCATCCCCTAAGATAATGATCAGATTATCTAGATTAAGTGCTAATTTCTTTTCTAGTATGCGGTAACAAATGTTCATATTGATTTCCATAGCGATATAGACACATTCAGGGTTGTCTTTAGCAAGGGAAGTGATAAATAGTCCCTTACCGCTTCCAACTTCAAGGAATGTAGGAACTGACTTCAATTCTAGAGGCTCGATGTTCATAAGAACACCTTGAGATTCAAGGAGTTCAGGTGATACATATTTTAATTTTTTTTGTCGCATGCTATCATTTCCAATCTCTAAAAACTATAAAAGTGGTAGCATGACCACCACTTTATGCTTTAAATTAAATGATTAAGCCAATCGTCCAAGATTTTCAGTGAGGATAAAATCCGCAATTGAAGAAATTGCTTTTTCAGCATCACTACCGGTCACATTGACTTTAATCAATTCACCTTTATAGATACCCAAAGACATCAATCCCATAATTGATTTCAAGTTCACTGTTTTTTCATTCACGCTTAAGTCTATTTCAGAATGAAATGACATCGCTAAGTTGACCAATCGGGTCGCTGGACGGGCATGTATGCCAAATTCAGATGTGATTAGGAAAAATTGTTCCATTAAGAGTCCTCTTTTCTTCTATCATTTAAAAATGATAGTACGTCTTGTGTGTGATTTTTAATGAGTAAGGTGATTTCCTTGCCTTTGACAAAGGCAGGTGTTCCAAGTTCTTTTAATTTATTCGCATCTACACTTTTCATTTGAAGAACCTTGACTTGTAGTCTTTGGTGTTCTCTAGAGATTCCTAAGATATTTGGTCCTCCACCTAAAGCAATATAAAGCGCTTCAAGGAAATTTAGATCAAGTGGAGATTCCTTAGGTTTTCTCTTTTTAAGATTACCTAATAGGAAAAGGAGTGCTACGATCAGTATGATAATGATTGTAAGAACAATGAAGTATGTACTTGTTGTTTGAACTAATAATATTTTCATCTTTTTTCACCATACAAATAGATTATATCTATTTTTGATTTGAATTTCAATTACTTTATAAACATTGCGTCACCAAATGAGAAAAATCGGTAATCTTTATCTATCGCTTCTTGATATGCATCCTTAATGAATTGATTTCCTGCAAGTGCACTGACTAGCATAATGAGTGTAGATTTTGGCAGATGGAAATTAGTAATCAGTTTATTAACAGCTTTAAATTGATATCCTGGATAAATAAAAATACTAGTTTGATAAGTTCCAGCATGAAATCCTTCATGATAATTGCTTTCAATCGTTCTTAGTGAAGTTGTTCCAACGCATACAATATTTTTCTTAAAAGCGATTGCCTGATTTAATCTTGATGTGCTTTCTTCTGTTAATGTATACGTTTCCTCATGCATATGATGTTTTGTAATATCTTCTTCGGATACCGGTTTAAACGTACCTAGGCCAACATGAAGCGTCACAGGAATAATCTCTATGCCTTTATCTTTAATCTTTTTCAGAAGTTCTTTTGTGAAATGAAGGCCAGCTGTCGGAGCAGCAGCACTTCCTAAATCTTTGGCATAAACAGTCTGATACCGATCTTTATCAACGAGTTTTTCAGTGATATATGGAGGAAGTGGCATCGTACCTAGTTTTTCTAAAGTCTCTATGAATAAACCTTCATAAGACAACTTGAATACGCGAATGCCTTCTTCTTTAATTTCAATACACTGTGCAACCAATAAGGATTCAAAGTGAATTTTGGTTCCTAATTTGACCCTTTTTGCTGGTTTAGTCATTGCTTCCCAGGTATCTTTTTCTAACTCTTTTAATAATAAGATTTCGATTAAGGCATCAGTTTTTTCTTTAACACCCATCAGTCTGGCAGGAATGACTTTTGTATCATTGATTACTAAAACATCATTTTGATCTAATTCATCAATGATTTCATAAAAATGAAGATGAGACAGTTGTTGACTCTTACGATCAACTACCATTAGTCTTGAATGATCTCTTTTTTCACTGGGGTGTTGTGCTATTTTTTCCTTTGGCAGTACAAAATCAAAATCATTAACTTTCATCATTGAATAATCCCTTATAAAATTTTATGCCTAAAGATTGATAAGCCTTTTCAGTAGCTACACGACCTCGAGCCGTTCTTTTGATATAGCCTTCTTGAAGTAAAAAGGGTTCGTAAACATCTTCGATGGTTGTAATTTCTTCACTGATGGTTGCAGCAAGCGTTTCAATGCCTACAGGACCACCACCAAATTTTTCTACGATGCTTCTTAAATAACGATAATCCGTGTGATCAAGTCCATTATGATCAATACCCAATTTGGACAGTGCATGATTGGTAATTTTTTCAGTGATGATCCCATCACCAATGATTTCTGCGAAATCTCTGACTCTTCTAAACAATCTATTTGCTATTCTAGGTGTTCCTCTGCTCCTAAGAGCAAGTGAGTCAATCGCATCTTTTTCAATATCATTTTGATAGACTTTAGATGTTCTTAGAACAATCTTTTTTAAATCTTCAACATTATAGTAAGACAGTCTGAAAACAACACCAAAACGATCGCGTAGTGGTGCGGATAAATCACCAAATCTTGTGGTTGCTCCAATTAAAGTAAAAGGAGGCAAATCAATTCGAATAGAACGTGATTCATGGTCTTTACCAATCACAATATCTAAGACATAATCCTCCATAGCTGCATAAAGCACTTCTTCAACAAAACGAGGGAGTCTATGTATTTCATCGATAAATAAAACATCACCTGGATTAAGCGAACTTAAAACAGCAGCTAAATCACCACTTCTTTCAATGGCAGGGCCACTTGTTATTTTAATTTGAACGCCAAGTTCATTTGCAATGATCTGTGCGAGAGTTGTTTTTCCTAATCCTGGAGGACCATAAAGCAAGATATGATCTAAAGCTTCCTTACGCTTAACTGCTGCCTTGATATAGACATCAAGCATTTCCTTGATATCATCTTGGCCGATATATTGATCAAGAGTTTGCGGACGAAGCGATTGATCCTCATCTTCTTTGGTGGACATCGCAGTGACAATACGTTCTTTATCCATAGCCACCTACTTAATGAGCATTTGCAATGCTTGTTTAATCATCGTCTCTACTGGTTGGTCATGATCGAGTTTCTTCATGACTTTTCTTATTTCTGTCTTTGAATAACCTAAAGCATTGAGTGCATCTTCAACATCGTTTTTATGTGTTGGTATGAGTTCTTCATCAGCTTCGACAAGTTTGCCCTTCAAATCCAATATGATTTGTTGCGCACTCTTTAATCCGATGCCTGGGAACTTCATAAGATATTTGACATTACTTTCTTCAATAGCAAGTATCGTTTCATGAATTTGATCAGTAGCAAGAATACTTAATGCACTCTTAGGACCGATTCCAGAAACACCAATTAGACGAATAAATAATTCCTTGCTCTCTAAACTTTTGAATCCGTACAAATTATTGATATCTTCACGTACATAATGATGAGTAAAAATTTGGACTTCATCGTTTTCATGATAACTATATGGATTTGGTGAAATGATTAAATAACCAATACCGTTGTTTTCAACAACGACATAACTTGGTTTTATCTCAGTTATTTTACCAAAAATATATGCATACACTTAGATCACCATACCTTTTATAGTTTCTTTTTATTATATCATTTTTGA
>JAIPGC010000076.1 GCA_021736335.1 Acholeplasmataceae bacterium
TTAAAGTAACAATAACAAATTATCCAGAAGATCACTTGGAATATTTTGATGTAGCATACAATCAAGATAATCCCGAATTAGGTGAAAGAAAGATACCATTTTCTAGACATATCTATATTGAAGCTGATGATTTTGTTGTGACAAAACCTAATAATAAATATAAGAGATTGGCACTAGATGTTGAAGTAAGATTATTTCATGCTTATTTCATTAAAGCGAATGAAGTGATCTATGGTGAAAATGGAGAAGTTAAGGAAATACTTGCAACCTATGATCCAGAAACCAAAAGTGGTAGTGGATTTAATGAAAGAAAACCTAATGGAACCATCCACTATGTGGAAGCTTCACAAGGCCTAAAAACAAAGATTAATTTCTTTGGTCCGATGATTGAAGGCAATGATGATATGGATTTAATGGATCGTTTCAACCCAAATTCATGGACAGTCAAAGAAAGTATAGTTGAAACAGCCTTAATCGATGCGAAACCACAAGATAAATTCCAGTTTATGAGAAATGGTTATTTTAATGTTGATGATGATAGTAAAACTGGTCATCTCATCTTTAATGAAATTGTTCCCCTAAAGAGTTCCTATAAATAAGAAAGTTGGTGTTTTGTGAACTTTCTAACGAGTTTAAATGAATCACAATTAAAAGCGGTTATCCACCCAGGCGGACCGCTTTTTGTTGTTGCCGGAGCTGGTACGGGAAAGACAAAAACACTGACATCTAAAATTGCATATTTGATTTTAAATGGTGTTGATCCAAGACATATCCTTGCAGTGACATTTACGAATAAAGCAGCAAGAGAGATGAAAAGCCGTGTCGTTGATATGACAGGACCTCACGCCATGAGCGTATGGCTTTATACCTTTCATGCCTTCGGATTACAAATCTTAAGAAGACATATTGCTGAACTACCTTACGGATATAGACCTAATTTTACGGTCATTGATGAAGATGATGGTAAAAAAATCATTCAAGATCAAATTAAGGCATTAGGGTTAGATACTAAAATGTTTTCTACCAAAGCACTTAAAAATCTCATCTCTTTATATAAAAGCAGAAGAATGGATGGGTTTGAGAGAACTGATGAAGAAAAGATCTACCAAAAATATCAAGATTACTTAAAAGAATATCAATTGGTCGATTTTGATGATTTATTACTTTATACATTAGAACTCCTTGAAGGTTACAAAGCAATTAGAGAAAGATACCAAACCTATTTTGAACATATCCTGGTCGATGAGTTTCAAGATACGGATCAAATACAATATCAAGTTTTGCAAATTCTTGGAAAAGTTCATAGAAACGTATTTGTTGTTGGTGACCCAGACCAAAGCATCTATGCCTTTAGAGGCGCTAAATATGAAAATGCAAAGCTATTTATAAGTGAATTTGGTGCTGATCAAATCGTTTTAGAACAAAATTATAGATCAACTAACCAGATTTTGCAAGCGGCAAATCAGCTCATTCAATATAATTTTGATCGTCCAGCAGCAAAAAACCTAGAAAGTGACTTAGGTGTTGGTGAAGCTCCTATCTTTCATCATGCTCAAAATGATTACCGTGAGACTTTCTTTGTAGCTAATGAGATACAAAGATTAAAATCTTTAGGTATTCCTTATGATGAGATGGCAGTCTTATACAGAAATAACGCACTCTCTAGATTATTTGAAGACACATTAATCAAAGAAGGCATTCCATATATCATTTATGGTGGTATCTCATTTTACGAACGTAAGGAAATCAAGGATGCACTTGCTTATATTAGGGTTGTTTTAGACCCTACACAAGACTTTTATTTAAAGCGCATCATCAATGTTCCCAAACGTTCAATTGGTCTTATAAGCTTACAAAAGCTTGAATTAAGAGCTAAAGAATTAGGTGTTTCCATGTTTGAAGCAATCGATTATGCTGAGGTCACACCATCAGCAAAACAATCGATGCTAGACTTCAAACGTTTGATTATGGATATGGAAAAAGGTTTTGGAGATATGCTTGATTTAGAACAAATCATGCCATACTTGATGGGTAAGACTGGATATATCGATATGCTTAGAGCTGAAGGTGATGAGATCAGTGATGATCGAATCAATAACTTAAAAGAACTTCAATCTGTTTTTACAAGAGGCGATATGTACTATGAAGGATCCTTCTTAGAAAGATTGCAGCAGCAATTAGATCAAATTGCTCTATATTCTGATATGGATCAAGATGTTGATGATTTTGATCATGTGAAGCTTGCGACTTATCATCAAGTTAAGGGATTAGAATTTACGGTTGTATTTATGGTTGTCATGGAAGAAAATATCTTTCCAAGCGATAGAGCATTGATGAACCCCAGAGAGATGGAAGAAGAAAGACGTGTCGCATATGTAGGTATCACAAGAGCTAAGAAAAAACTTTATATTAGCTATGCTGATCAACGTATGGTCTATGGATCAATTAGATATAGCTATCCATCACGTTTTGTTCAAGAGATGAGAGTAAGAGCTGATGAACCTAAAACGGTATATGATGGACAACAAGTATCACACTTACTTAAAACAGGAGATCATGTTGAACACAATGTTTTTGGAAGTGGTGTCGTTATTCGAGTCGATGACGATATAGCAACCATTGCATTTGCTATGCCACATGGCATAAAGAAGATACTTGAAAGTCATCCAGCTATTAGAAAAGTTAGAAAGTAAAAAAACTCAAATTCATCTATTATAAAATGGGTGATGATATGAACTTAAATGAAGAACAAAAGAAGGTTGTTTATACCAATGAACGCTTTCTTTTTTTACTAGCAAGTGCTGGTAGTGGCAAGACAAGAGTTATTGTTGAACGCATTAAACACTTAATTGAACAGGGTATCAATCCAAATCGAATACTTGCTATAACGTTTACAAGAAAAGCTGCTTTTGAAATGAAAGAAAGAGCTAACAATAAAGAGATTCACATCCATACATTCCATCAGTTTTGTTATTTAAATCTGATTGAATCAAGCAATCAAGAGATTAAGATGATTGAGGAAGAACGATTGCCTTTCTCAAAAAATGATATTTTGAGCATTTCAAAATATAAGAATAGCATGTATAAGTTACCAAAGCCTAGGGTGTACGATAGATATCAAAGTATCTTAAAAACTAACAATTTAAAAGACTTCGATGACTTACTTTTAGATTACTATCACCTAATTAAAAAGAAGAATGAGCATTCATATTTTGACTATATTTTTATCGATGAATTTCAAGATACCAACAATCTCCAATATGAAGTATTGAGAAAACTAATCCATTCATCAACTTCTGTTTTAGCTGTTGGTGATCCTGATCAAAGTATCTATCAATTCAGAGGAGCTAACAGTAAAATCATCTATAGATTCATCAAAGAGTATCATGCTAAATTATTCACATTATCTATCAATTACCGTTCCAATCAAACAATCATAACACACGCAAACCGCCTTATCAAGCGAAATAATAGGAAATATCAAAAGAGTATCATATCTAACAATCAATCTCAATTCCCAGCTTATCACTTTAAATATGAGAGTGAAATTGAAGAAGCTTTATCTCTTGTTGAACTGATTAAAAACTTAAAAATAAAGATAAAAAAAGATGATGAGATTGCAGTTCTTTATAGAAACACAACAAGAGCATATGAGATCAAAAAAGTCTTAACTGAATATAACATTCCCTTCTCGTCACACGAGCATATATCAAATCATTTAGGCATTCAACTCATGACAATTCATAAGGCAAAAGGCCTAGAATTTGATGCGGTTATTATCATCGGATTAGAACAAGGCATGCTTCCATCGATGCAGCAAAACAGTCAACTTGAACTTGATGAAGAAAGAAGACTTATGTTTGTTGCTATGACGAGAGCACGCAAATATCTATATTTCTCATCTGTTTATTACAATGGACAAAACCATACAATTGCATCATCACAATTTATTCGCGAAAGTGGGGTGAAAACCATCAAAAATAAGCACATTAATGATATAATATCATTGGGTGATTTTAATGGATATTAAGCAAAGAATAGCAAACTTAACCGAAATCATAAATCAAGCGAACTATGATTATCATACAATGGATAAGCCATCAATCTCTGATCAGCAATATGATCAGTATTTAAAGGAGCTTATTTCACTTGAATCAAAATATCCTGAATATAAACTTGAAGATTCACCCACAGAAAAAATAGGTGGAACTATTTTATCGGGGTTTGAAAAGGTTACACATTCGGTACCGATGATGTCGTTATCCAATGTGTTCAATAAAGATGAATTAACGCAATTTGATGAAAGAATTCGAAAGGTTGTTCGTGATTTTAGTTATGTCACCGAACTAAAGATCGATGGGTTAGCAGTAAGCCTTACGTATGAAAAGGGCTTATTTGTTCGTGCAGCAACTAGAGGTAATGGTGTCATCGGAGAAGATGTAACAAAGAATGTTAAGACAATTAAGAGCCTTCCATTAAGATTAACTGAACCTGTTGATATTGAGGTTCGTGGTGAAATCTATATGCCACATAAAAGCTTTAACCAAGTTAATGAGCAACGCTTATCTCAAGATGAGGCATTGTTTGCAAATCCTAGAAATGCAGCTGCAGGAACCATTAGACAGCTCGATTCAAAGGTTGTTGCAAGTAGAAATTTAGATTTATTTATCTACACAATAGTTGATGCAGCACATGTTGTAAACACTCAAAAAGAAGCTTTGGAATACCTCATCAAACTAGGATTTAAGGTTAATCCGAATTTTCAACTTGTTTTTGGAATTGGGGCACTCATTAACCAAATTGAAGACTATGATCGGTTAAGAAAATCATTATCATATGACACTGATGGAGTTGTAATAAAAGTTAATGAATTTGAGCTGTATTCTACAATAGGATATACTTCTAAATTTCCTAAATGGGCGACTGCTTATAAATTTCAAGCTGAACAGGTTGAAACGATACTTAAAGACATCACATTCCAGATAGGAAGAACTGGTGTCGTGACACCAGTTGCTGAACTTGAACCTGTTTTAGTGTCTGGGTCTACAGTAGCAAGAGCAACACTTCACAATGAAGATTATATCTTAGCAAAAGACATCAGAGTTGGTGATACAGTTTTGGTTCATAAAGCTGGAGAAATTATACCTGAAGTTATTGAGGTTATAAAATCCAGAAGAACACATCAACAGCCTTTTAAGATGATTGAAACATGCCCAGTCTGTGGAGAACAGGTCACCAGAAAACCAGGTGAAGCAGATCACTATTGTAGTAATCCTTCGTGTCCCGGAAGAAACATCAATACTTTGATTCACTTTTCAAGTAGAGCTGCAATGGATATTGACACATTAGGAGAAAGAGTTGTTGAAACATTTCATGAATTGGGATATTTGAATACAATATCTGATATTTATCTACTCAAGAATTTTTCAACAGAACTTAAAGAACTTCCTGGATTTGGTGAAAAGAAAGTTGAAAACTTACTTTATGCAATTGAAAACAGTAAACTCCAATCCTTTGACAAACTCATATTTGGTTTGGGTATTAAACATATTGGAGCAAAAGTAGCCAAGGTATTGGTAAAAAATTATCCAAGCATGAATCTTCTTAAAAAAGCAACACTGGAAGAATTAAACAGTATTCCTGATATTGGTGAAATGATTGCTCAAAGCATTGTTAGCTACTTTGCTGATCCACATCATCAAGCACTTATTGAGCAATTAGAACAGTTAGGGCTTAATATGGTATATGAGAAGGGTGAACAAATAGAACATCCTTTTAACAATAAAACAATTGTTTTAACTGGTAAACTAGAAATATTTACAAGAGATCAAGCATCAGATTTAATTGAAAAATTAGGTGGGAAAATCAGTTCTTCAGTCAGTTCTAAAACTGATTTTGTTGTTGCTGGTGAAGATGCAGGATCAAAACTAAAGAAAGCAAATGAATTAGGCGTCAAAGTTATTGATGAGCAAACATTTAAAGGTATGGTTGATGGATTATATTAAGGTACATGGTGCCAGAGAGAATAATTTACAAAGCATTGATATAGATATCCCAAAGAACAAACTCGTCGTTATGACGGGTATTTCTGGTAGTGGGAAATCTTCTTTAGCCTTCGATACACTTTATCAAGAAGGTCAAAGAAGATATATGGAATCACTTTCTGCTTATGCGAGACAGTTTCTTGGCAACTTTGAAAAGCCAGATGTTGATCGTATTGATGGACTGTCTCCATCCATAAGTATCGATCAAAAGACAACTTCTAATAACCCCAGATCAACAGTGGGCACAGTCACTGAAATCTATGATTACTTAAGACTTTTATACGCTAGAATAGGTATTCCTTATTGCCCCGGTAGTGATGAACCTCTTGCTAAACAATCAATTGAAGAAATGACTGTTCGTGTGCTTAATCTTAAGGAAGGCACAAGAATCCTTGTTATGTCTCCTGTCATTGAAAGACAAAAAGGAACACACAAGAAACTAGCTGAACAGTATATTAAAGAAGGTTTTACTAGAGCCTATGTTGATGGACAGAGTATTTTGTTAGAAGAAATGCCTGAACTAGATAAAAATAAAAACCACGATTTCTTTTTAATCATTGATAGATTAATTATCAAAGAAGGGCTTAGAAGCCGTTTATATGATGCATTAGAGCTTGCAGCAAAGCTTGCTGGAGGAAAGACAAGAGTCTTAGTTGATGATGATGCTATGCTTCACTTCAGTCAAAACTATTCTTGTTCTGATTCTGATTTCTCTATTCCTGATTTGGAACCAAGACTATTTTCATTTAATACACCTATTGGTGCTTGTCCTTACTGTAATGGTTTAGGACTCAAACTTGAGGTAACTGAAGGGCTCGTTACAGATTTATCTAAGAGTTTAAATGATGGAGGCTTATTGCCATATAAGAATAATGATGTTGATAACTTAAGCTCTCTAATGCTTGAAGAGCTATGCAAGCATTATGATATCGACATGAATGTTGCGATGTCAGAACTTACAAAAGAACAACTTCAAATGATTTATTATGGATCACCAGATAAGATTCATTATCGCTTGCGTTCTTCATCAGGTCGCATTCACGAAAAAGTAGATTATTATGAAGGACTTATTACGAATCTTACAAGAAGATATAGAGAAACCACAAGTGAATGGATTCGCACATGGATAGAAAATTTCATGACTGAATCCGAATGTCCTGTTTGTCATGGGGCAAGATTAAATGAAGCAGCTTTATCTGTAAGAGTTGGTGGTAAAAATATGGATCAACTCACAAGATTATCTATTGATGAAACCATTATATTCTTATCACAAGTTGAACTTAATAAGGAACAACAACAAATAGCTAGACTTGCTCTTCAAGAAATCATATCAAGACTGACATTCTTGCAGGATGTAGGATTGGGATATTTGACATGTGCCAGACAAGCTGGTACTTTATCAGGTGGAGAAGCTCAACGCATCAGACTCGCTACACAAATCGGTTCTAAGCTTACGGGTGTTCTCTACGTTCTAGATGAACCATCAATAGGACTTCATCAAAAGGATAATG
>JAIPGC010000077.1 GCA_021736335.1 Acholeplasmataceae bacterium
GAGGAATACATAGATTTTGGCGACTATCAGATCAGAAAAGGTTTAATAACAGGTGAACAAGATTTAGTTAGAAGCGAAGTTGATATTTTTAGAACAATTGTAGAATTGTTTAATTTACCAATTGGTGATGATGCCTATTTTGGTGTTCATGGTATGAGCATAGAACCTACATTTGCTATGGATAACAGGTTGATGGATGTTGCTACTGATGATGTATTCTTTTCAATGAGAAACAAAGTTAAAACTTATCCAGAAACAACGTCTATTTCAGATGATGATTATGATTATATTGTTAGATTTAAGTTGCTATCCGATCTGATTGTATCAAGAGCAACCATGCAGACTCAAATCGATGAAGCAATCTTTAGATATTATGGTTAAGATCATGAATTTTAGGATTCACAAATATTATATTGCTTCACTTGTTTATATGGTCGCATCTGTTATTCTAGGTATTTACCTTCTCAATGGGCTTATTATCTTTTTGGCATGGAATATGTTTTTAGCTACCTTAGTATATGCTTTAGGAACGCTTTTAGCTTATCTCATTAAGACAAAATCAAAATTATGGATTATTTTAGTTGTTGCAGCTATTTGGATTCTATTTTTTCCTAACAGCATCTACATGCTTACAGATTTCATACACTTTCAAAATTATACATTTTTCTTAGAATATTCAGATATATATAATTATAGTTTAGCTGAATGGCTGGTTTTTGGGCACGTTACGATTGGTGCACTATATGCAGCTAAGTTAGGTATTGCGTCCATCCAGAAAATTGAACCACATATCAATAAGTATTTTACCGGAATTTATCCTTTAGCATTAACCTTCCTATTTTTTCTATCAAGTTTTGGCATTTTTATTGGCAGATTCCTAAGATTTAATTCATGGGATGTATTTGGTTTGATTACACAAATAGGTATGGTCTTTTCACATGGGACATTCTTAGTTGGGTTTATTGTGATATTTATAGTCTTACATTGGGTTGCTTATTTCTTATTTTCAAATGATAAGAGTAAAATAGATGATATAGATAGTAAAAACATATTGGAGGAAAAGTTATGAGAGTACTGGTTGTAGGTGGAGCAGGTTATATTGGTTCCCATACTGTTTATGAACTAATTAAAGATAAACAAGAGGTCATTATTTTAGATAATCTTTCAAGTGGTTACATGGAGCTTGTTCATCCCAAAGCTAAATTTTACTTAGGTGATATCAAAGTAAAAGCCGACGTTGAACATGTCTTTAAGCAAGAAAAAATCGATGTTGTCATGCATTTTGCTGCTAAATTGATCGTTCCAGAAAGCGTCAAAGAACCTCTAGCATATTATCATAATAATGTTGAAGGTGTTCGCGTTTTATTAGAAGTGATGAACGAACATAATGTAAAGAAATTTGTTTTCTCTTCAACAGCTGCAGTTTACGGTGAAGCAAGTGGTGTTTGTCAAGAAGACATGATAACAAAGCCCATAAATCCCTATGGAGAAACAAAATTAGCATGTGAAAAAATGATTTCATGGGTCGCAAATGCTCACGATTTCAAATACGTAATCTTTAGATATTTTAACGTTGCTGGTGCAGATGAATCACTAAAGATTGGTCTTATGAAAGACCAACTCACACACTTAATTCCACTAGCTATTCAAGGAATCATCGGTATTCGTGATCACTTAACCATTTATGGAAATGACTATCCTACAAAAGATGGAACATGTGTCAGAGATTATATTCATGTCAGCGATCTAGCAACGGCTCATGTATTAGGTGCACATTATTTATTTGATGGTGGAAAATCTGAAACAATAAATCTAGGATCTAGTAATGGATTTACAGTTTTAGAAGTTGCTAAAGCAGTTAATGATATAGCACCTCTAAAGGTTGTCATGGGCCAAAGAAGAGATGGAGATCCAGCAGAACTTATTGCATCCAATGAAAAAGCTTTGCGTATTTTAAAATGGGTTCCCAAATACGAACTTAAAGATATAGTTTTATCTGATTATAATTATAGAAAAAAGATTTCAAATAAATAATGAAATTAAAAAAAGACAAGCTAGAAATATAGTTTGTCTTTTTACTTTGAATAGCAATATCACAATATATTATACAAAATACAATACAATTGATATTAAACCCACAACTAAACAATAACCTGCGAAATAAATCAAATTCTTTACTTTAACATATTGATATAAAACCTTAACAGCTAATAAACTAAATACAAAACTCATTACAAACGCTAAACCATAGCCTATGATATTAATACTTTCACTTACCGTCAACGCTTCATAAAGACCTAATATAGAGACAGGAACAGAAACTACAATATAGCTTAGGAATGAAAATCTAAGCACTTTTTTAAGCTCAATTTTTTGCATTAAGCCACCAGTCATTGTTATGCCACTTCGTGAAATACCTGGGAAAATAGCAAACATTTGAAATGCTCCAATAATTAATGCATTCTTCCAAGTGATTTGATTTTTCCATTGAATATCTTTAACCATATAAACAAAGAAGAGCAGTGCTCCAGTTAAAATCAGAGCAAATCCTACAGATAATAAATCATTTGGTAGATAATCTTTAAAAAAGAATCCGAAAATACCAATTGGTACGACAGCTATTAATAGTTTCACAACATAATGAAAATCTTCCTTACTTGTTTCTTCTTTTCGAATTAAATAATGCCAAGTACCTTTAATGAGTTGCCCAACATCTTTTCTAAAGAAATAAAGCAAAGCCAAAAATGAACCTGTGTTTGTTATCATTAAGAAAATGGTCAGATTTGATAAATCAACACCGAATAAATGAGAAAATAAAGTCAAATGACCGCTACTAGAAACGGGAAAGACTTCAGTAATGCCTTGAATGATTCCAAGAACGATATATTTTAAGATTTCTATAAATTCCGCCATATGATCACCACCTTTATTATAGCATAGATAAACTATATGAAATATGCTAAAATAGAAACAATCTCTAAAACTAATTTGAAGCATCAAGGATATGAATATCCTGAAATGAGTTATAATATATGTAAGTAAACCATAAGGAGCACTCATGAATCATTTAATAAAAATCATAAAAGGAAGTCTTGTCGGTATAGGCAGTATCCTTCCTGGTGTCAGCGGTTCAATGATTGCTGCCATATTAAATATATATCAAGACTTAATTACTGCACTTAATAACTTTACAAAGCATCCAATCCAATCAATTGTCAAAGTATGGCAATATATTGTTGGGGTCTTTGTAGGTTTGGCAATAGGCTTTCTATTTATAAGTTCATTTTTGGATGTTGCACCGATTCCTCTTACGCTTCTATTTATTGGGTTTATTTTAGGAGCAATCCCTGGACTTAGAAAAGAAATCAAGGTTGAAAAGTTTCATTGGCATCACTTTTTCACGATGATAGTAGCGATGCTTGTCATGTTTGGTTTTCTATTTATACAAGAACAAACTGCAGTTGTAGGTAGTTGGACATTTTATATCATTGTTTTCTTTATTGGGGTTATTACAGCAATCTCAATTATTATTCCTGGTCTTAGTGGAGCAACCATGCTCATGGCTTTGGGGTATTTTCAAACACTCATCAACATTGGTAATGATTTCTTAAGAGATTTAGGAACGTTTAATTTTAGTTCAATAGCAAGTCAACTACCGATGGTAGGATTGCTAGCCCTTGGTATTGTCTTTGGTATGTTGTTTATGGGAAAAGTGATGTATCAGTTATTAAAACATTATAAAGCACATTTCTATTTTGCTGTTTTAGGTATTGTATTCATATCACCATTTAATATACTGTTCACCCTTCAGGCAAATACAACTGATAATGTCTTTCAATCGCCTTGGTACATGTGGTTAATTGGTATATTCCTATTTTTCATAGGTATTGCTGTTACATATCTGATGTCGAAAAAAGATTTAGTAGAGGAGCATAAAAATGATTAAAAAAGCTGTTATTCCTGCTGCTGGGTATGGAACTAGATTCCTACCTATTACAAAAGCCTTACCAAAAGAACTCTTGCCTATTATTGATCACCCAACTATCGAATACATTGTTAATGAAGCAATCGAGAGTGGTATTACAGATATTCTGCTCATAGTAAGCAGTAACAAGAATGCGATTATTGACTATTTTGACTATAACCTTGAATTAGAAACAATTCTGCTCAGCAAAAACAAATTAGAAGAATATGGAATTATCCGTAATATTGCTCAAGGTGTCAATATTCACTATATTAGACAAAGAGAACAATTAGGTCTTGGACATGCTGTACTTCAAGCTGAAGCATTTATTGGTGGTGAACCATTTGCTGTTCTACTTGGTGATGATATGTATGTGGGAAAAGACAAACCGGCAATCAGACAAATGATTGATGCTTATAATCAAGTGCATTCAAATGTATTAGGAACAATAGAAGTAGATTATAAAGACACCTATAGATATGGTATTTGTATTCCAAAAGGGAAAAAAGAAGGCAGACTCACAGAACTTAAAGGTGTTGTGGAAAAACCAAAAGTTGAAGATGCCCCTTCAAAATCAGCAATTGGTGGAAGATATGTTCTATCTTCAACGATATTTAAATACTTAAAAAATCAGACTAGAGGCGCAGGTAATGAAATCCAATTGACTGATGCAATCCTTAGAATGATGGATGAAGAAAAGGTTTATTCATATGACATTGAAGGTAAGCGTTATGATGTTGGAAATAAAGTTGATTATATTGAAGCTATTTTAGATTTTGGACTTCAAAAACCAGAAATTAAGGAAGAACTTCAAAAGCTGATCAATAAAAAAAGTAAAGCTTAACCTGAACTAAAAGTTCACTTTACATTTATAAACAAAAAACATATAATATAGATAACACGTAAAAGAGCATAGTAATTGATTGATTTTGTTTAGAGAGTTCGCGGAAGGTGCAAGCGAATCAAAATAGTCAACGAATCTCCTCTTCAGTGATGCTAATCCCATCCGTATCCCTGCGTTAAAGGGTTCAAGTGCTAGAGAAATATCTCTAGAACTAAGGTGGTACCGCGAATTTTCGTCCTTAGATACAATCTAGGGACTTTTATTTTATAAGGAGGAATGAGGAAATGTTAGATTTAAAATTTGTAATTGAAAATATAGAAGAGGTTATAAACCGTTTATCTCATAGAAACGGAGATTTTACTTATCTATATGATTTAGTAAAGCTTCAAGAACAAAGAAAACAATTAATCTATGATGTTGAAGCAAAAAAAGCCTTAAGAAATGATCAATCAAAAAAAATTGGTGAACTCAAAAGAAACAAACAAGATGCTTCGCATATTTTAAATGAGGTTGCTCATTTAGGTGATGATATTAAGGTTTTAGATGAAGAGCTTAAAATTATTGAAGAAAAAATGTTTAATATTTTAGCTATTACTCCAAATCTGCCACACGAAAGTGTACCTGTTGGTAAAGATGATACATTCAATGTGGAAATAAAAAAAGTAGGCACTCCAAGAGTATTTGATTTCCCAATCAAAGATCACATTGAACTAGGAGAAAGACTAAATATTCTAGATTTTGAACGCGCAGCTAAAATTACTGGTACACGGTTTGTTGTAGATAAAGGACTAGGGGCCCGTCTAGAACGCGCACTTATCCAATTTATGATGGATCTTCATGCATTGGAACATGGGTATACTGAAATGATTCCTCCTTTCATAGTCAATGAAAAGAGTATGTTTGCTACTGGTCAGTTTCCTAAATTTAGAGATGATTCATTTAAAGTCTTTGCAGGTGATAATAGTTGGTATTTAAATCCTACAGCTGAAGTACCAACCATCAATTTATATCGTGATGAAATCCTAGATGGTGATCAACTGCCTTATCGTTATTGCTCATTTACAACTGCCTTTCGTTCTGAAGCTGGATCTGCAGGTAGAGATACCAGAGGTATTTTGAGACAACATCAATTCAACAAAGTAGAACTCATTAAGTTTACAAAACCAGAAGAGTCATATCAAGAATTAGAGTCGATGCTGATCAATTCTGAAGAAGTTCTCAAAAGATTAGAATTGCCTTATCGAGTTGTTTGCCTATCAACTGGAGACATGGGGTTTGGAATGGCCAAAACCTATGATATAGAAGTATGGCTACCAGGACAAAATATGTATAGAGAAATCGGCTCGATTTCTAATGCTGAAGATTTCCAAGCACGACGCGCTAACATTAGATTCAAAAGAACAAAAGATAGCAAAACAGAATATGTTCACACATTAAATGGCTCTGGTCTTGCTGTTGGTAGAACAATGATTGCTGTTCTTGAGAACTATCAAAACGCTGATGGAACAGTTACTGTTCCAAAAGCTTTGGTCCCTTATATGAAGGTTGAAGTTATTAAATAACACAATTTCACACCAAAAAAACATAGACATCACACAGTGTTTTGTTATCATATAGGTGCTTCATTTTCTCTCTTAAAAAAATCTCTATGGTATAATAAGTGTGCTTGCATGCTTATTTTACTTATAAAAAGGCGGTATGATTGATATGAAAATTTATTATGTTGAAGACGAAAAAGACTTATCAGAAATCATTAGAAAATATTTAGCACGTGAAGGTTATGAAACCACAGTATTTTATGATGGAGAGAAAGCGATGGAACACATCGATGATCCAGTAGACTTGTGGATATTAGATATTATGCTCACAGGCGAGATTAGTGGATATGATTTAATCAAAGCGTTAAAGGAAAGACATAGCACAGCTGCAGTTATTTTTACTTCAGCTAGAGATCAGGATTTAGACAAAATCATGGGTCTTGAATTAGGTAGTGATGACTATTTAGCAAAACCCTATTCTCCAAGAGAACTTATCTTAAGAGTTAAAGCTATACTAAAAAGACACTTTCAAGGCCAAGCTTCAGAAATGGTTTCTTATGGAGAATATGAAATCAATTTGACAAAACGAGAAATTAAATCTAAAAATCAAATGATTGAATTAACGAATAAAGAATTTGAATTATTACTCTTTTTCCTCAAAAATTTAAACACAGCATTTGGAAGAGAAGAAATCCTTAAGCATGTTTGGGGAGAAAATTACTATGGCAGTGATCGTGTCGTTGATGACTTACTTCGTCGCTTGAGACACAAAATGCCGGATTTAAAAATTGAAACAATTTATGGATATGGTTATCGATTACTATGAAAGAGATTAAGTTAACAACACAACTTAATGTCATATTTACTGTTGTGACTTTGTTGACAAGTCTTGTTTTTATCATAGCTTTAAATCGAGTATTCGATGATTTTCGTCATGACCAAAATATTCAACAACTTGAATTGTATTTCGAAGAAGTAAAAGATCATCCAAC
>JAIPGC010000078.1 GCA_021736335.1 Acholeplasmataceae bacterium
TGTATTCATTATGAGTTCCACCTTGCCAAATGGGTCCTACAGTATGGATAACATAATGTGCTCTAAGTCTAAAAGCACTGGAGATAAAAGCTTCTCCAGTTTTGATTTCTCCAATGCGTTTTCTCTCCATGAATAGCTCAGGACCTGCAGCTTCATGGATAGCTTTGTCTACTCCTAGACCAATAAAGACTTTAGGAGCTGCAGAGTTAACAATAGCATCAGCTTGGACATCTATAATATTGTTTCTAATGATTTGAAATGGCATGTATACTCCTTTGAAATATAATCTTAAATTTTACAATCTATGTATTGATTCATTTAAATCTAAAATTCAAAAGCCACACATATTCTGTTTATCTTTTATTGAGTTGAAATTTATACACTGGTCGAAGATTATATTTTATCAATTGTGTTTTTTCTTCAATTAAATACAGTGGATGTCTTGGGTGACCAGTCTTATTCTTATGGAAGCAAAACCATTCCATATTGAATTCAACCGATAAATTATAAATATCATTAAGACAATCGATCAGGTAATCTCTTTTCGTTATTAAGTTACCCCACGCTGCTATCAATTTCATGTTAGGATAACTCATAAAAATATTCCTAATTTCACTGAGATTCTTGATATGAATATTTTTGTCTATATATTTGTGCAAGTTTTTTGGATTAGTTGATCTTTGTGGATATACGTTGAGCATAATCCATCCATCATAATCAAATTTCTTCACAAGTCGTTTTATCTTATCAATAGTTGGATCGCTTTTCCCTATGTATGTGGGTTCAGCTATACTCGGGTTGATACCAAAAATAATCATTGGATTTGCTCCTTGCTCTCCAAGAATATATCTACAACTATTATCATCTTCATTTATATAAAACCAATGATTGTTTTGCATAATTCACCACATTTAATTTTATACTATTAATGCTCTATGCTGATTAGAGTCAAGAATTTTTATCTTTAAACTAAATTTGATCGTGCGAGCTATGTATGTAAGAAAAATTCATCAAACTAAAAAATGTCCTTAATTGCTAACGATAAATTCTGTTCGTTAACTCAAACATAGTTGACCATTTTATCATAATTACAATAATGACATTTTGAAATTACATCCACAGAGACATCCAATGAATCTATATTAAGTCAGAGACATCATACAAATAATCTAAATCAATCTTATAGTTGGGTCTATATCTATTTTGTTCTATAGGAAATTTTTGGATAGCGTCAAACTCTATATAACCAGCTAAAACTGCAGTTTCGCATTCTGATTCATCAAAAATGTGTGACTGTTGTTTATACCCTTTGATAAAAATCTGAAGCACATAATCAATACCTTTATTGACTGATTGATCATACTGATCCACTGCATAAATGAAGTTCAATCTTGAAAAGTCATTGTCATAACCACTGGTTCGAATTTCAACTATCTTATCGTTAATTTTGATTTCTTTTCCAGAAAAAGAAGGGTCTATAAATGTGTATTTGATGCTATTACTATCCAAGTACCTTTGAAATACAAGTTCACCGATGCACGAGATTAAAATCATAGTATGCTTATAATTAAGATCTCTAACTGGTCCCCTGAACCCAAACTGCATTCTCTTTTCTGCTTCAATTTTTGCTTTTTCAATTAGTTCTTTCTCGACAGACACATATGTAAATGGCATTCTCAATCACATCCTTTCAGAATATATCTTTTATGTTTTTTTTCAATGAAATAAGTATTGGATTCTCTCTGTTAATGAAAAATGTAGCCGACTGATGTTTATCATAATGAGATTCTTGTGCTGCCGGTTTATTATTAACTGCAAATTTACATGATGAACGCAAATATTCTACAAACTTTATTGATATCATATCTTCCCCTAAAAACCAGTCAGCAAATATCAACTGGTCGTCATTAAGACAATAAAATAACCAAATGTCAGCTTTTGAATAGAATATTTTACCCGGTTTAAATATAGTGATTACAGATTCGAAATTCTCAATTTCTTCGGGGTTTTTTGGAGAACCTTTCCATTTATATTCATCAATTTTGTTCTTAAAAACAAAAGCAGAAATATAGTCCATCCCTAAATCGTTATATTTCTGAATTCTCGAATAGCTTTCTTCTTTAACTTCTATTGTTATCGCTCTTCCATCACTTAAGCCTTCAACAATAATATCTTCATTGTCAGAATCACTGCTCTTTTTGATGGGCTTGTAATATACTCCGTTATCTCTTAATAATCTGGTTACTATATCGATTTCTTTGTTTTTTGTATTGAAATCTCCTGAAATATTTATACTCATATGCTTCTAACCTAATAAGGACCATATTTCTTCAGCCAATTTAGGTAATTCTTCAATTCCTAGAGCTGAACTGGTATACTCAAATACTTCTGGGTGTCTTCCAAGTATAGTAATGATTGATCTAATTTGATCATCTTTTGACGCACTACCTCTTTTAAGACTTCTATGACATGTGGGGCACAATTTTACAAAGTTAGCAATGTTGTCAAATTCTTGGCCATTATGAAATGGAATCATATGGTGAATTTCGAATGATTGCCTACCATTAGCTTTCTTTTTAAAAGTCTGACTGGTTCCGCAAAGTGCACATTTATCTTCTGAAAGTTCATCAAATAAATCTACAATCGACTTATTTCTGTAAGGTTGACCCAATTCCTGACTTGTATTAAAACCAATCTGTTTTCTCAAAATTCCCACTTTCTCAGGAGTTAAAACTTTGTCGTATATGTTATTAGTAAAAAAATTAATGTATTTGATAAATGCGACATGGCTATTTAGATTTGGAACTGAAATTTGAAAATATATAATGCCATCTCTAGCAATCCTTGCTCTAGGCTTATATGCTTTTTCAAAAATTAATGCTTTATATTCGTTGATGAATCCAATCTCTTTTGCGTAATAAAAAAGGTTTATTCGAAACTGTGCGTTTCTTTTATTTTCACCTGATACAAATTGTGGTTGCATATTTCTAGGGTTAAAATTAGCATATGAAATCGGTAACCCGATGTCATCTGTAAGCAATTGAACTCTTTTTAGTTCAAAGCGATTGTTATAAAAATAATCTTGCGCAAATAATTTTAATGATGTATCGACACTTCCTCTCGATTCCATGTATCCTCGAAGAAAATATTTTTTATCTTCATTTATAGTCGCAGTATTCAACCATGTAGAAGAGCGTAGTTTTTTATACACTAAATTATAGAACTGAGCTGCATCAATATTTAAATCGTTTTGAATGTATAGTCTCAAATCAATAGCATTATCGCTCGATTTATGAATTTCCCAATTTGGATATCCACTTAATGAATTATACTGCTGAACTAATCTACTTGCGTATTTGCTGAGTGAAAATGCTGTTTTCAGTACTGCTTTAGATGTTCTAAAAGCAGTATAAACATAAAAGTGTTTAGGATTCGAATCATCAGTAGGTTTTGGCATGATTCGACTGTATAAAACACCAAACAAAAACGGTGTTATATCATACTTTAAAAGATCACTTGCTTTTATTGTCATAAAATACACCTCCGTGATATGTTAATAACTCTCCTAAATTATAACACGGACGATAATATTATAGAAATATATTCAAAAAAAGGCAATTTATCATAATGATATCGCCTATTTTTATTAAATTATTGTTTTAGTATTACTATTGCTTAGTCTGGAAAATTCTCTCATGTGAGATTGCATAATAATTTTTTTCTTTTTCAATCCCAATAAATTTCCTTCCGTGCTTTAAAGCTGCGACGCCAGTAGTTCCGCTCCCCATAAATGGATCAATAATTACCTGCCCTTGATTTGTATGAATCTTAATGATTGATTCCATTAATTTTAGACTTTTTTGAGTAGTGTGAATGGTTTTTTCACCTCCAGAGACTAGACTCGTTTCAAATGTCGATCTCAAATATGGTATATCTTTAGGTTTATTGAATATCCATTTTGCACCTTTTTTTACGCCCCAAACGGCAAACTCCAAATCTTGAACATATCTTCTATCAATGTTTCTTGGCATCGGATTTGTTTTTTTCCAAACCAATACATCTTTTACATTAATACCTTGTTTTGTTAATTCATCAATAATGTAACTGATATACAAATATGAGCAAAAAATGACTATAGAACCGTTTTTATTCAGCAATTCCACATAATCTTTGATCCACCCAAACAAATCAAATGTCTTATCCCACTTACCAAAATCTACTCCACTTCTAGGGTTAGCCATCGTATGGAAGTTATTTTCCTTAGAAATGCTATATGGTGGATCAGTAACTATATGATCTACTGTTATTTTTTGTTTTTGTAACTCTTTTACGAATGTGAACGCATCAGCTAGATAAAGTTTGTACGTATCATTTTCGATGCGCTCATCTATGTACCCACTTATTATTGTTTCACCAATAGCTTGTGCCATTATTGGTGGTACAGCATTGCCAATTTGTCTACACACACTGGTTTTAGGTCCATAGAATACGAAATCGTCATCAAAACTCTGAATTCGAGCAGCTTCTCTAGGTGTAATAGATCTATGTAAGTATGGATGAGAATTTCTGCCATTAGACGGTGTATCAAATCTAGTATCAATTGTAGGACTTACTTCATCCCATTTGAGTCTCGACCATGTCGTTGCAAACTTTTGCTTCCCATGTAATTCCTTTGGAATTGATGACTTGTCTCCCTCTGCAGGAACCATTCTTAATTTTTCAAGTGCATGTTTTGAATGGGAAGTTGCAACATGATTATGCACCTTTTTTCCACGAAGCATTTTTTGATATTTAGTTTGTGGTTCATTGATGTAGTCTGAGACATTTGAACCTTCACCAGATTCTAAATATGACAAATCAGATATTGCATCTTTTACCGTTGTAAGATGTTTTATATTGCTCTTAGGTAAGTCAATGCTTCGTGACAAAGAACCAATAATAATTGCTCTTTCTCTATTCTGGGGTATACCAAAATCTTTAGCATTAATATATCCATCATTTACAATATATCCAAGAGCTTTAAATTTTTCTCGTATTTGTCTTAGAAAGAACCCTCCTTGTGCATTGATGAGGTTTCTCACATTTTCAATTATAAATACTTCGGGTCTCAATGCTTCTACAACTTTAACATACTCTAAAAATAGAAAATTTCTCGGATCATCAAGGCCTAACTGTTTGCCTTTTAGACTGAATCCTTGGCATGGTGGCCCGCCGATAATCATATTGACACCCAATTTCATAGCTTCCGTTATAATGTTTTTCTTTACTTCATCGATAGTTATATCCCCAACAATACCTTTAGCACCTTTGATATTATTATTAAATGTTTCTATCGCATGACTATCAAAATCCAAACCAAGAACGGTTTGGAATTCTTTGTTTTTGTCAATGCCATATGCAAATCCGCCTGCTCCACAGAATAAGTCGAGAATCTTAAAATCCATATATATGCCTCCGTTTGAGGGACAGTTTATCACTCCCTCATATTATACCACTTAAATGTTATAATTCGACTATTTTTTTGGATTTATCCGGGAATTTTTAATTCACTTCATATTTGTGCTTTTTTTGAGCTATTTTCTTGACTTATGATTGAGAAATTTATTTCATATCTTGGGTGATTTTACAATATATGTAATTTAAATCATATATTTTTGAGATGCAGGTGTCTTATCTTATATATATATTCACACCTCCACTTGAAAAAGGTTGGATAACTAAAACCAACTTTATGAGCTGCTTAAATAACGGTGTTCCTTTGAGAGATATAGAAATCAGTCTAAATTAATTTCATAATAATTGGTTCGTTATATCTTTTTCCCTTAATTTGAATCTATTCCTATATTTGCTTGAATTTCATCATCTAATTTTATCTAAATTTGAGTAAAGCAGTTGGGATGCATTCCGATTAGTTACTAACAAGTTTCCGTGGAGTTGTTTTCAAATCTAAAATATCATCGATATTTTTTGGTTGATAATGTATTTGTCTCTGTTTTATAGGTAACTTCTTTACTAAAACATATATCAATATGAAATCTTGGGTGTGTATATAATCTAATTTTCAGGATGTTGTTTAGTTCTAAGTTGTAATTATTTTACGCAACTTCTTTATTGCTCTACTTTCAATTTGTCTTACACGTTCTTTAGTGATGCATAAAATTTTGCCGATTTCTTCTAGTGTTTTTTCTTCAGATTCAAAACCAAATCTCATATTAATAATGGTTTGCTCTCGTTCATCTAATTCTTGTAAAATTTCAGCAACATATTCTTCAAGTTCTTTTATTTTATTGTATTCTTCAGGATTTGGGTTGTTTGTATCTTCAGTGAAATCATTAAAAGTAAAATCGCCATCTCCAATTGGATTATCCAACGATATAATATCATCGATATATAGTTTAATCATTTTTAATGTAACTATTGATATTCCAGTGATTTTGGCGACAGTTTCAATGCCTGGCTCTATACCATGTTCATTAACATAGCTTCTTTTAACTCTTCGAACTTTAGATAACGTATCATAAACATGTACTGGAATCCGAATAGTTCTTGAATTATTAGAGATTGATCGTGAAATTGATTGTATAATCCACCAAGTTGCATATGTTGAGAACTTAAACCCTTTTTCAACTTGATATCCATCTACAGCTCTCATAAGTCCCATTGTTCCATCTTGAATAAGATCCATGAATGGGACATTTGAATATGTATATTTCTTAGCTACACTCACAACCAATCTAAGATTTGCTACTATCAATTTGTCTCTAGCTTCTTTTCCTAGTTCAATAACCTTGTCATCTGTAGAATCACGAGCCATTGATACCGCTGTAGCAAGTTCAATTTCTTCCTCTCTAGTCAGTAACTTAACTTGACCAATATCCTTTAAATAAATCCTCAATGAATCACTTAAATTAATAGGGTCGTTTGAATTTGATAATTCTTCTTCAATTATTTCCAAATCAAAAATGGTTGGTTCTTTTTCCAATTTCAATTACTTTCTCCTGGTTTATTTTTTTTATAGGTTGATATATGAATTATACACATCTATACTATATAGTCAATAGAATGAGATTTTTATATACTTATCTATTAGTTTCATACCATTGCAGATATTGTAATTTTAATGATAATAAAATAGGTCTTTTATTGTTTCTTTTACACCATTAAAT
>JAIPGC010000079.1 GCA_021736335.1 Acholeplasmataceae bacterium
AGATACCCAAAGACATCAATCCCATAATTGATTTCAAGTTCACTGTTTTACCATTTACGCTTAAGTCGATTTCAGAATGAAATGACATCGCTAAATTGACCAATCGGGTCGCTGGACGGGCATGTATGCCATATTCAGATGTGATTAGGAAAAATTGTTCCATTAAGAGTCCTCTTTTCTTCTATCATTCAAAAATGATAGTACGTCTTGTGTGTGATTTTTAATGAGTAAAGTGATTTCCTTACCTTTGACAAAGGCAGGTGTTCCAAGCTCTTTTAATTTATTGGCATCAACGATTTTCATTTGAAGAACCTTGACTTGTAGTCTTTGGTGTTCTCTAGAGATCTCAAGGATATTTTGGCTTCCACCTAAGGCAATATAGAGTTCTTCTAAAAAATTAAGATTGAGTGGAGATTCCTTAGGTTTCTTCTTTTTGAGATTACCTAATAAGAAAAGTAGTGCTACAATCACTAATATTATAATAGTAAGAATGATAATGTATGAACTTGTTGTTTGTACCAGTAATAGTTTCATCTTTTTTCACCATACAAATAGATTATATCTATTTTTGAATTGAATTTCAATTACTTTATAAACATTGCGTCGCCAAATGAGAAAAATCGGTAATCTTTTTCGATTGCTTCTTGGTATGCATCCTTTATGAATTGATTTCCTGCAAGTGCACTGACTAACATAATGAGTGTAGATTTAGGTAAATGGAAATTAGTAATCAGTTTATTAACTGCTTTAAATTGATATCCTGGATAAATAAAGATGCTTGTTTGATAGGTTCCAGCATGAAATCCTTCATCATAATTACTTTCAATAGTTCTCAGTGATGTTGTTCCAACACAAACAATGTTTTTTTTATTACTTATGGCTTGATTTAATCTTGAACTGCTTTCTTCTGTTAATGTATATGTTTCCTCATGCATGTGATGCTTTGTAATGTCTTGTTCAGAAACTGGTTTAAATGTACCTAAGCCAACATGTAGTGTTACTGGAATAATCTCAATGCCCTTTTCTTTAATCTTATCAAGCAGTTCTTTTGTAAAATGAAGGCCAGCAGTTGGAGCAGCAGCACTTCCTAAATCCTTAGCATAGACTGTTTGATACCGGTCTTTATCAACAAGTTTTTCTGTAATATAAGGAGGAAGTGGCATGGTACCTAGTTTTTCTAAGGTCTCTATGAATAAACCTTCATAAGATAACTTGAAAACACGAATGCCTTCTTCTTTGATTTCAATACACTCAGCTATCAATAAGGATTCAAAGTGGATTTTTGTTCCTAATTTAACCCTTTTTGCTGGTTTGGTCATTGCTTCCCACATATCTTTTTTAATCTCTTTTAATAATAAGATTTCGATTAAGGCATCAGTTTTTTCTTTGACACCAATTAATCTAGCGGGAATGACCTTTGTATCATTAATAACTAAAACATCATGTTGATCTAGTTCATCAATAATTTCATAAAAATGAAGATGAGAGAGTTGGTGATTCTTGGTATCAACTACCATCAGTTTTGAATGATCTCTTTTTTCACTGGGGTGTTGTGCTATTTTTTCCTTTGGTAGTACAAAATCAAAATCATTAACTTTCATCATTGAATAATCCTTTATAAAATTTTATGCCTAATGATTGATAAGCCTTTTCAGTTGCTACACGACCTCTAGCAGTTCTTTTGATATAGCCTTCTTGTAGAAGAAAGGGTTCATAAACATCTTCGATGGTTGTGATTTCTTCACTGATAGTTGCAGCAAGTGTTTCTATACCTACAGGTCCACCACCAAATTTTTCTACGATGCTTCTTAAATAACGATAATCCGTGTGATCAAGACCATTATGATCAATACCCAATTTGGATAGTGCATGATTGGTAATTTTTTCGGTGATGATGCCATCACCAATGATTTCTGCGAAATCTCTAACTCTTCTAAACAATCTATTTGCTATTCTAGGTGTTCCTCTACTCCTAAGAGCAAGTGAGTTAATCGCATCTTTTTCGATATCATTTTGGTAGACCTTAGATGTTCTTAGAACAATCTTTTTCAAATCTTCAACATTATAGTATGAAAGTCTGAAAACTACACCAAAACGATCGCGCAGTGGTGCGGATAAATCACCAAATCTTGTGGTTGCTCCTATTAATGTAAATGGAGGTAAATCGATTCTAATTGAACGTGATTCATGGTCTTTACCAATCACTATATCTAAGACATAATCTTCCATTGCTGCATAAAGCACTTCTTCGACAAATCGAGGGAGTCTATGTATTTCATCGATGAATAAAACATCGCCTGGATTAAGTGAACTTAAAACAGCAGCTAAATCACCACTTCTTTCAATGGCAGGGCCACTCGTTATTTTAATTTGAACGCCAAGTTCATTTGCAATGATCTGGGCGAGTGTCGTTTTTCCTAATCCTGGAGGACCATAGAGTAAGATGTGATCTAAAGCTTCCTTGCGCTTAACAGCAGCCTTTATATAGACATCAAGCATTTCTTTGATATCATCTTGACCGATGTACTGGTCAAGAGTTTGTGGGCGTAGCGATTGATCCTCATCCTCTTTGGTGGACATCGCAGTAACAATACGTTCTTTATCCATAGCCACCTACTTAATGAGCATTTGTAATGCTTGTTTAATCATTGTCTCAACGGGTTGGTCATGATCGAGTTTCTTCATGACTTTTCTGATTTCAGTCTTTGAGTAACCTAAAGCATTCAGTGCATCTTCTACATCATTTTTATGTGTAGGTACAAGCTCTTCATCAGCTTCTACGAGTTTGCCCTTCAAATCCAAAATGATTTGTTGTGCACTCTTCAAGCCTATACCTGGAAATTTCATTAGATATTTGACATTACTTTCTTCAATAGCAAGAATGGTTTCATGAATTTGATCAGCAGCAAGAATACTAAGTGCACTCTTTGGTCCTATTCCAGAAACACCAATCAGTCGAATAAATAATTCTTTGCTTTCTAAACTCTTGAATCCGTACAGATTATTGATATCTTCACGAACATAATGATGTGTAAACATCTGGACTTCATCATTTTCATGATAACTATATGGATTTGGTGATATGATTAAATAACCAATACCGTTGTTTTCAACAACGACATAACTTGGTTTAATCTCAGTTATTTTACCAAAAATATATGCATACACTTAGATCACCATACCTTTTATAGTTTCTTTTTATTATATCATTTTTGACGAGTTTTTTCTATCATATACAATGATTATGTTATAATTATTTTAGGATGTGATGCTTATCCAAAAGTTCGAATATTTGAAAACATTTGAAAATGATTTGAAACAACAATTAAGCAATGATAAGAAATACCTACCAATTTCCAAGAAGTTGGTGGTTCTTTTGCGTGAAATCAACCCTTTTCTTGAAGATATAGCAAAAAATCAACAGGAATTAACAGCTAAATATCTAAAAAGAAATTTAAATATCAATAAAGCATATGCATCAAGTGTAGAGAATTTTCATCGCTCAATGAAGGTGTTGGAAGATAAAAATCATGCCGAAATTGAGAAAAGTCAAAAAGTTAGAATTCAAAAGTCACATGAAATCAACCAAAATTTAAAAGCTGAATTTGAGAAAATTGAACTTAGAATAGCTCAAGCAAATCAAAAAGCAGCTGATGATTTATATGAAGCTGAAAACAATTATAAACGCGAACTTAGTGGTATTCAGCGTATTATGGTTTCAGTTAGAAAGACATACCAAAAGACAACTTCTTTGATTGAAAATGAAAAAACAGATGCAGTTGAAGCCATTTCTCAATCATATCAAAATAAAATTAAGAATTTAGATGAACAAATTCTCAATTTAGATACAGAGCATCAAAATGAACTATCTGTCATTCAAGATAAGGGACAAAAAGTCAATCAAGAAAATGACGAAACCTATTTAATCATCAAGAACACATACACCCAGCTATCGATTCAACTCAATAAAAAAATCAATGAGATTAAAAAGAAACACCAAAAAGCTTTGTCCGAAATAGAAAAAACACATGAGTATAATCTCAAACCTATAACCAAAGCTATTGAGGATTTAAAGGTTAATTATCAAAAAGCTCAAAAAGACTCACTACAGAAATATAGTGAAAAAATGAATAGTCTCAATGTTATTTTTGATATTCAAAAAACAGCCTATGAAGCCAAAAAAGAACGTATTATTCATGAATCTAATGAAGCGATAACACTTTTTAATAGTAAGCTATCTGCTTATCGTGAAACCATCCAAAAAGATAAACTCAGCACCTCAAGAAAAATGAGGGATGAGATGAAATCCATGGAGGATCCAAAGGATCAGGAAAGACATAATCGTGCTTTAACAAGCTTGATGAGAAATTATGATAATGAGTTAAACAAACAAATTATTAGAACAAATAAAGATATTTTAAATAAACAGCGTGAGCAACAGAATCGCTTATTTACTCATGACCAAGCACATCTTAAAGAAATCAATGAGTGGCGTTTAAAAAAGACCGTATATGAATATGACAAAAAACAAGAATTTGCTCGAATTGATCTTAATTTCCATCATAATCTCACAGCATCAGAGCAACAGCTCAAATTACTTCAAGCAAATTATAACTTTCAAAAAGATGTACTTCTTCTCAATCATAACAAAGATCTATTACCACTTGAATTTCAGTTAGCCATTGCTGCAGCAGTTCAAGAGCGTGAACTCAATTTATTGGGTAACGATGCTCATCTAGCGATTGCATACACAAAATATCAAGAGAATCTTTTAAATTATGAGCTTAAGACAAGACGCGCAAAACTGGAATTAGAAAAAGCAGTATCAGAAACATTATTTTCTGCAGATTCACAAGTTCTTAATGTCAGCATACAGCTCGAGTTAGAGAAAGAAAAAATCAAAAGAGATTTTGTTATTAATGAGCAAGAGCAACGCATTGAATTGATTAAAGCAATCCTAGATAAATCTAAACAATTAGTCAATTTTGAGCTTAATCAAGAACTTTTGAATATTGACCTTGATCGTGAGTTAATACTTATTGAAAACAAATTCAATCTGGATTTGATTAAAGCTGAAGCACTCAAAGAAGAATATAAACGACAATTTGTGATTAATGAAGCCAAATATAAGAATCAACAACGCTTAAGCACTGAAAAGGCTTCTAGATTCTTAAAGACTTATCAAATAGAACTAGAAATGAACCAAGAACAAACCGAAGATTTTCTAAAAATACTTCGTTTATACTACGCTTTAGAAGTGAGCTTAAAAAACAATTTAATTGATCTTTACCATTTGCCATCTCATCCTGAGGTATTCAAAGGTATCATCGGGATCTTTTTAAATTTATCTAAAGAATTGAACACTTCATTGATTTCTATTCTTGAACAATACAAGGCATATGATCAAGAATTCTACATCAAGAAGATTGAAGATTTAACAGGATATAAATATATGCTAAAACATGAAGACACAATGAATTATTACAATCAAGAAATCAACAAAGTCACACAAAAAAGAGCATATGTCGAAAATGATATCAAGAAACTTGAAGAACAATTCTTTATGAAACAAAGTGAATTTGAGCACACGCAATCTTTAATCAATGCTGTTCTAAAGAATACTGAAGATTCTAAAACACATGATTTAAGAAACAATGATGTCACAAGTGATCATAAAGAAAACCATAAATTGATTTCAAATTATGAACAAGATACCAAACGTATTCGTAAAGAATTAACTGCTATTGAACATGCAATCGATCAAAAACATCTTGAAATACTACCTATCGATAAAGAAATTGAAAGATTAACTGCTAAACAGAAATTTGCAGAAATCAAACTTGAACAATCAAAACATAAAGAAGCTTCATTGTTTTATCTGTTTTTAAACAAGAATCAAGACATTTATCAAACGTCTGCCTTAGATATCAAGACATATTTTGATCAAGTACAATCCTTTTATGAGCATTTAAAAAGTGAGGTTTATGTATCAGATACTTTCCTTACGACAGAAAACTTGAATTTAGACAAAGTCTTTCAACATTACGAAAAAAGGTTAATTATCTCCCAACAATCCTTATTGGATTTGATGCTCAAGTACTATCATAAGAATGAGAAAGAACAATTAAAGATGATTAAGGGATTCAAAAAATCCTTGTCTTCTCTTGTTGTTTCACTCAATCAAACATATAATCATCATTTAAGAGAAACATATGCCGAACAGAAAAAACATGAAGTAGAAAAAGATAAGCAACTCCAATTACAGAAAGATAAGTTCAAATCAAAATTAGATCTTGAAAAGATCTCTTATCAAAAGAAATTAAGTCAAGTTCAACAATTGATGAAGCAAATCGAATCTAGGATTACTGTAAATAGTGAAAAACAGATTCAAGAACTTAAATTACTCAATGAGAATCAAATTTCAATTGCTGAGCAGTATAATAGTGAGTTTTTGCAGAAAAAGGCTGTTCTTGATGATCAGGATAAGAAAACAATGGCACAAATTGATAGCAACATCCAGCTTGCAAATAAGAACTATCAAGAGCTTGAAGAGTCAGTAAGCACAAAAAATCAAGTGCTCTTAACAAAATATCAATTGAGTCATGATAAAAATATTGAATTACTTAAACAAAAAACTTTTCACTATGAACAACTCGTTTCAAAAGCAAAACTTGCTGATCAAGAACGTACTAAGCAATACAATATCACACTTCGCAGAATGAATACAAGACGAGAATCTGAACTCAAAAATATTGATGTTCACCATAAACGTTACTTGACTTCAACCAAAAATAATCAAGCACAAATACTCAATAAAGAAACAAGATCATTAAAAAAGAGCCATTCATTTAAGATGCGTATGCTTCATTTAAGTTAAGGAAAGATAATCTTTCCTTTTTTAATAAAAAAATAAGGACTAGGTCCTTATTCTATAAATTCAAATTCAAATCCAAAGATACGAATCGTGTCTTTGTTTTTTGCTCCTGCTTCACGAAGTGCTTCATCAACACCCATGCTTCTAAGCTGTCTTGCAAAGCGTTTGACACCTTCTTCTTTAGTGAAGTCAGTACGATCAAAGATCATCTTAAGCTTGTCTCCAGTGAGTTCAAACATATTGTCAACTAAGTTAATATAAAATGCAGGTT
>JAIPGC010000080.1 GCA_021736335.1 Acholeplasmataceae bacterium
AAAATACGCTATTCTATATAGGCGCGAAAGCGTAAATGATGGTTGCCGGAGTAATACTCAAGTGGCTTAAGAGGCGCCCCTGCTAAGGGTGTAGGCTGGGAAACCGGTGCTAGGGTTCAAATCCCTATTACTCCGCCATCAATTGGCCCGTTGGAGAAACGGTTAACTCACATGCCTTTCACGCATGCATTCATGGGTTCGAATCCCATACGGGTCACCATACTTAACCGAGTAAGTCTATCACATGATGTGATGGGCTTTTTTTGTCTTTGTTAGGCTTTTAAGTCGATATGAATTTATTTAAAAAGTAAAGGTCAAATATTAACACTCTAACAATTTAGGGTGTTTTTTTGTATCCTAAGACCATGAAACGAGGAAATAACCATGGGAAAGCATTATACAGATCGATATCGATTAGATACAGTAAAGAAATACAGATTATCAGGACTAGGATTAAGTGAGTTTGCAAGATTAGAACAAATCAATAGATCGACCTTAAAGGATTGGGTAGTCGCCTATAATCACTTACAAGGAGATTTCATTCGAATTGACAACCTAGATTCAAAACAAGGAACGCTTCTAGATGAAGATGACATGAGGATCAATATGCTCAAAGATGATGAGATTACAAAGAAGTCGACACACTTCACACGCTTTGATCATTCTGTAGTTGTAATCGAGACTAAGGAGATGAAGATTACAACATCGCTTGAACAAGCTCTAAAGATTGTAGGACTGATCTATGATCGACTATAAAGGGATAGGGAAGATTTACTTTTATACCAAAGAGATTGATATGCGAGCAGGGATGCATAAGTTTCAGTTACTCCTGTGCTGTAACTTCACACCGGTAGAGATGATGCATACCCTATTTGTCTTCTGTTCAAAAGATAGAAAGACCATTAAGATCTATTATGAAGATGATTATGGAACATGGTTACTTATCAATAAAATCAATTTCACGAAATTTAAATGGCCAGAGGTAACGAAAAGTGGCGGATATCAAGTTTCTGATTTAAAACAAATCTTAAGAGGATTAAAGATCATGGAAGAGAAAAACAAGGAAATCGGGTATTGATAAAAATAATTACTATATATTATATATATAGTAAAAGTAAAATACATATGTTATAATAAGCATATGAACCTAAAAGAAGCCTTAAAAGAGATCAAGCGTCTTGAAAAACTCAATCAAGATTTATCCAAAGAACACGAGACGACCCTTCGTCTTCTTTTTGAAGCAAATGAGAAACTGAATCTACTTCTTAAGGATAAGGAAAACGTGATTGAGAAGTATACCATTGAACGGATGAAGACGTTTATCCCCAAAACTGAAGTGATGAAATCAGTCATCATCAATGAGGTTGAAACTTTAGTTAAAGATAAAAGGGCTAGAAAAGAAAAGTCTAGAAACTTTGAAAGCTTTGATTTCGAACGTCACGTGACTGAAACAAGATATGAAAAACCAGAAATCGATGCATGTCCATCCTGTGGACATGATTTAGTGTTAGCCTCCGAGAAGGTTCGCTATGTCGTAGAATCCATACCTGCAACACTTAAGGTAACAAAGATTATTAAACAGAGTTGCAAGTGCAGTGTATGTAATAAGAAGGATAATCAGATTTACTATCCTCTTTCAACATCACTATTTCCAGGTAGCATCATGACGCACTCCTTCGCGTCATTTATTTCTTATCATAAATACGAGTTAGGGATTCCTTTTGAACATCTATCTAGACACATCAAAGAGACCTTGGATATCGAGATATCTAAACAGAATCTAGCGCTTTATATGGCGAAGATGGCAACCATCTTAACACCTATTTATCAAAAGATGAAAGCTGATTTACTGAATAATCAAGTGAGGGTCATTCACGCAGATGAAACCTCTTTATCCATCAGCAAGCGTCCAGAAAGTGACCTAACCAGAAAGAAAAGTTACGTTTATATCTATACGTCGAGCTATTATGATCGTCAAATCACAATTTATGACTTTCATGAATCGAGAGCGATTGACCGCACTGCAGCATGGCTCTCTGGTTATGAAGGTGTGATTGTGTGTGATGACTACGCAGGATATACAAAGCTGAAAAAAGATAATCCAAATATTAAACTTCAAAGATGTTTCGCACATGTGAGAAGACGTTTTTCTGATATCGTGAAAGTTCTTCCAGAAGAAAACCATTCATCGAGCTATGCAAAAAAAATATTAGATGTCATCAGCAAGCTTTTCCACTTAGAGTCCACTTACAAACAAGAACATCTCGCAGCAAAAGACATAGAGATCAGACGTAATGAAGAGCATCCAATCATCTTAAAAGAACTGGAAGAACTTCTTTTTAACCATGACTATAAACCAGGTTCAGCACTCGAAGGTGCAGTGAACTATGCTAAAAAAGTATGGCCAGAGCTAACCACCTATTTATCAAGTGGATATGTTGAAATCTCTAATAACATCGCAGAACGTGCAGTCAAACCCTTCGTGATTAATAGAAAAGTCTTTATGACATCGGGTTCTTATGATGGAGCGAGATATACAACGTTACTCTTTTCAATCATTCGAACAGCAAGAATGAATGATTTAAATGTTTCAAAGTATTTAGAATGTGTCTTAGACAACATTCAAACAAAGAGACTTGAGGATATTCTACCTTATTCACCAAAGCTTGATCAGTCACTTAAAAACACTTAGAATCCGTCAATTTCCACCAAGATGGATTTCAACTCCTCATAAAGAACACTACCTAGAGCGCTCTAAGTAGTGTTTTCTTTTATCAAGTGTTAATATTTGACCTTTACTTTAAAAAAATGTTTTTTTATGCATTAAAAGTAGCCACTTTCTCTTCTGTAATTAGTGTCTTTTTAGCCATTTAGGGTCTACACGCCTGTTTTCATGAAACTTATGTGCAAATAAGCAATATTTGTGTGTGATTAAAGAGGTCTATCACACTTGCCAAAAAAGTGAGAAAAACTATAACTTATGTCTAGATAAATCTTGGGATAACTCTTGTTTTTGGCGTGGTACGCGTGGTAGACGTGGTAAATCCCGATAATCCTCATAAAAAAACATCGTTAAATTCCAATGATGTTTTCTAAGCTCTACTCTATTTTGGAACATTTTATGGGGCAGTGCAAAATGCGAAACGATCTATTTACAAAAGGTTAAATCATTAGCAGATTTGATTCGAACAATTGATGAATATATCTATTGGTATAATCACCAAAGGATTAAGTTGACATTAGGAGGATATTCTCCTATACAATATAGACTCATGAATCAGTAAATGATACAATAACTACAAAGAGCATAAAGCACAAGAAGATAGTATCAATTCAATTCGAAGTATTTTGATCTAACGACATATTTTGAGTTGGTTCAACTTGAAATGAAAGTAATCTCAGGAAACAAATCTGGAAGACAAGCTTCACAAGCTGATATAGATGCTTTTTTGATTTAAAACAGAACTCTATTGAGAATACTCATGATAAGTTATATAATAAATATGATATATCAAAAATAAAAAATTATGGAGGAAACTATGGCTTTCTGTAGAAATTGTGGTTCTGAAGTGTTAGAAAATGCTTATGTTTGCACCAAGTGTGGGGCGTTAGTAAATGGAAAAAGCAAACAGAAAATAAAGATTCAATTAGAAGAAAAATTAACCGGAATTGAGCATGCAAAATCTTTTAAGTTGCTTTTCACTACAGGAATTATTCATGTATTATCATTAGGAATTCATTTCATTAGTTTAGCATGGATGACTGATTTTCAGCCTAGTAGTTACATGATATTTGTAACACCAGATTCTATTATGACTACTATTAGTTTTATTTTAGCTTTTGTTGCATTTATTTTAGCCATAATTACACACATTACAGCTATAAGTGATTATAACAATGATATTGTAAATGGAGTATTTAGAAAAGTAACTTTATTTATTCTTATTGCTACTGCTATAATTATGCTTGGAAAAATTTATCCGACTATAATTTCACTCGATTAATAGTTTTCGTAATTTTAAGGAGGCGTTATAATGCCGTTTTGTACATTTTGTGGACATGAAGTATCTGAAAATGCATATGTATGTTTAAATTATGGAGCATTAGTTGATGAAAATAAAAATCAAGAAATTAACTCAAACAATGACGGTATTTCTTTTGGTATTATAGGTCTTTGTTTTGCATTATTTATTCCTTTCGTGACTTGGATTGTGAGTGGAATAGGTTATTCACGGGCAATTCAGGCTGATAACAAAAATGCGAAGACTATGAATTTAATAGCATTGATAGCATCATCTCTAGCAGCAATTTTCTATTTTATCTTCTCTTTGACCTATTAATCAATGATTCATAATATTTAAGGCACATCCCATGGATGTGTTTTTCTTTTGCTAAGGAGGTGAGCAAAGATGTCAGAAACAGTCAAAGGTTTAAACATTAAATTAAGTCTTGATGGTAGGGATTTAGAGAATGAACTTAAAGAGATTCAATCCGATCTCAAAGAACAACAAAAGGATCTCAAAGCCACCAAAGCAAACCTTAAGTATGATAGCTCAAATGTTGAACTTTGGAAGCAATAACAATCGAAGCTCAATGATATCCTTCAAACAACTAAGAAGAAGTTAGAAACTCAAAACCAGGAACTTGCAAAAGCGAAACAAGCAGTCAAGATTGGTGATATGAGCGAGACGGAGGTGTATCAGATTGGGGAAAATATGATTATTCTTGGCTCGTCATTGGTCGCGATATTAGCATGTTTTCGTTCTTTTTTGTAACCGGATCTTGATTATCTGCAATTCAAAGTTTTCGGCCAACATTGGTACCTCTAATTTAGTAATTAAAATAGCAACATATCAAAGCTCTATATTCTTTTAGTGGTATATACAACATAGAGTGTATAAAAGTAAAATATCACGTACCTACGGGTTCGAAATCGTTACGGGTCACCATACTTAGCCGAGTAAGTCTATCACATAATGTGGTGGGCTTTTTTTGTCTTTGTTAGGCTGTTAAGTCGATATAAATTCATTGAAAAAAATTGTTTTTTTATGCAGTAAAAGTAACCACTTTTTCTTCTGTAATTAGTGTCTTTTTAACCATTTAGGGTCTACACTCCTGTTTTCATGAAACTTATATGCAAATAAGCAAAATTTGTGTGTGATTAAAGAGGTCTATCACACTTATTAAAAAAGTGAACAAAACTATAACTTATGTCTAGATAAATTTTAGGATAACTCTTGTTTTTGGCGTGGTACACGTGGTAAACGTGGTAAAACCAGTTTTTAATCAGAATAAAAGTGGTAAAATGATGGCAAGAACAAGTTCAATGGGGAGATGAATTAATTGAAAAACACTATTGATAAGGAAAGAGCATCAACTTTAGGTAAGCTAAACAGATTCACTTATTTACAAAGTATTAGAAATTTGGATTTTCCGATGAATACTGTTTCGATTTGTAAAATAAACTTAGATGTTATCAATAACTATTATGAGAAAAACATTTTATTAAATAAAAATTATTCTCCAAAGCTTGATATGATACTAATCACGCTCATTACCAACTATTTAAGTTCCATTAAAGCGTATTTGAATCGAAAAAAAAGGGAGATTCAGAATAGGAGATTAATCAATAAAGATTTAACGATGTTATTACAAATATTTGAAAAATATCGAAAAGCAAAGAGAAGCGAAACAAAATTGGATCAATTAATAACTATAAGAGATCAATTTGAACATGAAAAAATCAGTGACATAGTTTTGACTATAACACATAATTCAAAACGAATTACTTATAAGACAATTGACTTGCTAGAACTATTTAATGATTCATTTGATGAGATAAGCCAGATGAATAAGGAAATTTGCGTTTATATAGAGAAAGAAATGAAAGCGATAAATTTAAGAAATTGCGTCTTATTCATGAATGCATTTAATCGTTATTATGGAAAAAAACCATATTCTGAATTATTTCCAGAAGAAGCAACGTATGAAAGTGACGAATATGACAAAAAAATATTAGAACTACTAAAATAATATAGAAACAGTAAAAAACTAGGGAAATGAAGAATCGTGTCTATTGGAAATTATGTAGATACAAGTTTTGGAGTAACTCTTATTTTCGGCATGGCATTCGTGGTATAGGTGGTACAAGACAAAAAAACTCACAACAACTCCGAGTTGAGTCGACTCAACTAAGAATAAAGACAACTTATGGTTGAGTTGATATAAAATAAAATCAAAGGAAGGTGATTGATATGTTGAAGTCATCACAAGAAGTAGGACTTATTATTAAGGAATTAAGAATCCAAAAAGGATTAACTCAAGATCAATTAGCAGCGAAGATGCAACTTACTCCCCAGGCGGTATCAAAATGGGAAAATGGTGATAGTTATCCAGATATGCATATAGCTATTATGTTAGCTGATCTATTTGACATATCTCTTGACGAATTACTTCGAAATCACATTGATCAAAGCCAAAATGAAAAACAGGAGTATCAAATACATGAAATAATTCGCTGTAAAAGTTTATCAATCGAAGTGGAAGAAATCAAGTTTCAACCTAATCAAGGAGGAGCTCATCTATCACCCAATCTATTCATTAATTTGATTTTAAAAAATTTATCTAAAGACGGTATTCCCTTAGCATATGACCATTTTATGCTACTGTATGATGATGGAAGTCAAGTCGATCATAAAAAATATTTAAGAAATTGGGATGGTGATGTAGTATCTGAATTAGAACCATATGAAATTCCAGGATTTATACCCCCATTATCCGAAGCAAAAGTCAAATTGGAGTATCTCTCGAAAAATTCAACAGTAAAACTATGGGTAAATATTCCTGATGAGTGTCCTCATAAATGTATTGCAATCAAACCACAATTACATCTAGAGCAAGCACATGATGATCTTGTACTTTCCAAAAATATAGATGACATTGTATATTTCTACAATTATCATTATAAGACTAATCAGTTTTCCAAAATAAATTTCAAAAAT
>JAIPGC010000081.1 GCA_021736335.1 Acholeplasmataceae bacterium
TACGACCTTACTCGTCGTCTTATATAGCAGAATTATTGGCTTTAAGAAAACTATGTTGATTGTTATTATTCATGTTTTTGCAATCAATATTCTTTCACCATTTGGACCAGTGATTCCAATGCAAATCCCTGCTATGCTTATTGGTTGGTTACTAATCCCTATATTATTACATACCGTATTTAGAAAGTTTAGTTCAGCTTGGACTCTTGCAATATTTGGCTTTTTCTTTGGTTTTGTTTATGGTTGGATGTTCATCCCTGTATCTATTTGGATCCTTGAAATTCCCTTCCTAACATATCTTTATGCCGATGTCTTATTTGAGTTAATCATGGCTGTTAGCAACTTTTTAACAATTTTATGGCTATATGAACCATTAAAGAAAATTTTGATTGAACAAAAAGCAAGATACTATATGACAATTTCTGAACCAAGAAACTAGTCAAATGTAACTTCATAACCACTACAAATAAACAAACGACACTTTAATAAAGTGTTGTTAATTTTTCTATTTAATGCTATGATATTAATAAAGATAACAAAAAAAAATAGACAATCATTCAAGTTAATTTATTTCATCTTATAAGCAGGGTGTTCAATAGGAACCCGTTTTTATATAGAGTTTGAGGTGTTCTTTATGGCAGAAGGAATCATCTTGGCTGCTGGATACTCCAGTAGAGCAAAAACCAATAAGATGCTTTTGATGTACAAAAACAAATCCTTAATTTGTCACGCAATTGATGGTATGATGCCTTTTGTCAGCCATATTTTTGTCGTTACAGGCCACTATAAAGCCGAAATTGAAGAAGCGATGAAGGATTTGTCCAATGTAACTTGCATCGAAAATAAAGAATATCATCATGGCATGTTCAGTTCGATTCAAACAGGAGTTCGTTCAGTCAGTAACGATTTTTTTGTCTTACCTGGAGATTGTCCCTTCATTCATGAATCCACTTATCTATTACTGCTAGAGGGTAATAAAGAGATGAGAGTTCCGAGTTATATGGGAAGAAAAGGACATCCTCTTTATATTGCAAAGCATTTAATTGAACCAATTTTAGCTGAACCTGTGACATCAAATTTAAAAGATTTCAGAAATAGACATGAGTTACAAGTCATAGACACAGAAGATCCCAATATCTTGACTGATATTGATACCATTGAAGATTATATAAAACTGGAAAAACCAACGAGAAAGGATGAAAAAGATGGAGATTAAGAATTATCATAAAGCACAATCTTTGGATGAGGCTTATCAGATGCTTTTACAAAACCCCAAAAATGCAATCATTGGAGGGGGAGCATGGATGAAATTATCCTCACCTAGCATTGAAACACTGATTGATCTAAAAGACCTTCAATTAGATCAAATTATTGAAACTAAATCTTCAATAGAAGTAGGAGCTATGGTTACGCTTCAACAGCTTGAAACCAATCCAAGTATCATGAAGCTTGGTCAAGGATTCATCAGCAAGAGTCTTTCCGTCATCTTAGGTGCTGGTTTTAGAAATATAGCAACCATAGGTGGGACTGTAGTAGGAAAATATGCATTCTCTGATTTTCTTACAGCACTTTTAACACTACCTGTTACTTTAGTTTTCTATCCTCACAAAGAAATGAGTTTGGAAGCATTTTTAAATCATAAAGGTAAATTTAATGATATTTTAACGCACATCATCATCCATAAACAAGATGGTTTGGGATTCTTTAAGAAGGTTGCTTTAACGCCTTTAGAGCTCGCTATCTTAAATGTTGCTGTTTTCAAATCTGTAGAAGGATACCAAATATCAATAGGTTCAAGACCTGGTGGAGCAATTCTTGCTCATGAAGCAATGGATTTTATGAATGCTCAAAAAGAAATTACAGAAAGTATCATCGATCAAACATCAGAGATTGTCATTGAAACTGTAAAATTTGGATCAAGCAAATCTGGTAGTGAAGATTATCGAAAAGCTTTAGCTAAAGCATATGTAAAACGAGGCATCAAGGAGGTGACAGTTAAATGAAGGTAGAATTCTTTTTAAATGACAGAAAAAGACAATTTGATGTTTCACCCGATGAATATTTGTTAGAAACATTAAGAAAAAACCACATAACAAGCGTGAAAAATGGATGTAATGAATCCACATGTGGCGTTTGTTCTATATTGCTTGATGGTAAACCAGTCTTATCTTGCACAGTTTTAACCATTAGAATTGAAGGTCAGCATGTAACAACGGTTGAAGGTCTTCAAGATGAAGTGTCACATATCAGCGATTATTTTGGTGATGAAGGTGCCGACCAGTGCGGATTTTGTAATTCAGGACTAGCACTGACAATCATCGCTTTAAAAAAGGAATACAAAAATCCTACCGATGATGATATTAAAAATTATATTGTTGGTAATCTTTGCAGATGTTCAGGGTATCAGGCACAACTCAAAGCCATCAAACGTTATTTGGAGGACAGCAAATGAAAATAGTTAAGCATAAAACACCATCGATTGATGGTAAGGGAATTATGATGGGACGTCCAGCTTATACAGATGATTTAGCAGATCCCAATGCACTCATCATCAAGATCCTAAGGAGTCCTCATGCATTTGCTAAAATTAAATCTATTGATGTTACACAAGCAAAGAAACTTGAAGGTGTAGAAATTGTATTAACACATCACGATGTACCTAAAAAATCATTTACACGTGCTGGTCAGGGTTATCCTGAACCATCACCTCACGACAAATTTGTTCTTGATGAGTATGTGAGATATGTTGGTGATGAAGTTGCATGTGTTGCAGCGATAAGTGAGAAGATTGCTGTTAAAGCTTTAGAACTCATTAAGGTTGAATATGAAGTTTTAGAACCAGTTCTTGATTTTGAAAAAGCAATAAAGCATCCATCCATCATCCATCCAGAAGATGGTATTCATGAGATGTTCCCAATCGGGTTTTTACCTAAGAAGAACATTGCTGCTTCATATGAAATGAATGTTGGCAAGGTTGATCAAGTCCTAAAGGATTGCGATGTTGTCATTGAAGAATCCTTTTATACTCAAGCACAAGCACATGCCATGATGGAACCACACACAGTCAATGCTAGAATTGACTTCCAAAATAGATTAGTGATTTATACATCAACTCAGACACCTTTTCATGTGCGTCGCATATTATCCCAAACTCTAGATGTTCCTCTATCAAGAATTAGAGTCATCAAACCAAGAGTCGGTGGTGGATTTGGTGGAAAACAAGCACTTCATGGTGAAATGTTTGCAGCACTGGTAACACTTAGAACCGGTAAAGCATCAAAGATTACTTATACAAGAAAGGAAGTATTTGAATCCTCTTATACTAGACATCCGATGCGTATCGATATTAAACTAGGTGCAAATCAGGATGGAACACTTAAAGCAATCGATTGTTATATCTTATCTGATACCGGTGCTTATGGTGAACATGCTTTGACTGTTTTCATGGTTGCCGGATCTAAGGTCTTGCCATTATATAACAAAGTTGATGCTGTTCGCTTTAGAGGTCATGTCGTCTATACAAATCATGTTTCTGCTGGTGCATATAGAGGGTACGGTGCAATCCAAGGTAATTTTGCATTAGAATCAGCTATCGATATATTATGTGCAAAGCTTGGTATGGATCCCATTTTATTTAGACAGAAGAATATGATTTTAGAGGGACAGACATCTCCAATATTCGAGATTATGGGTGAGGGTACCGAAGGTACTGCAATGAATATGGAATCATGTAAATTAGATTTTTGTGTTAAAAGAGGTGTTGAGTTATCAAAATGGAGAGATATATATCCATATAAACAACTTCAAAACCATAAGGTAAAAGCTGTTGGTATGGCAATAGCTATGCAAGGTAGTGGTATTCCTTATATCGATATGGGAGCAGCTACGATTAAACTCAATGATGATGGGTTCTATAATCTTATGGTTGGTGCAACAGACATTGGCCAAGGAAGTGACACCATCTTAGCTCAAATTGCAGCTGAAGAATTAATGACAACAGTTGATAAGGTCATCGTCTACTCTTCAGATTCGGATTTGACACCATTTGATACAGGTGCTTATGCATCAAGTACAACATATGTATCAGGTAATGCTGTTTTAAATGCAGCTAAAACAATGAAACATATGCTCATGGAAGAAGCAGCAAGAGCACTCAAAGTTGATTTAGATCATATAGAGTTTGACGGATATACATTCAAATCTGCTGAAAAGGAAATTAGTTTTAGCAATTTAGCGAATCGTCTTTATTATAACGAAGATCAAAAACAACTCACTGCAACAGGCAGTTATGTTGGAACGAAATCACCACCTCCTTTTATGGCAGGATTCATTGAAATTGAATTAGATCAAGAAACTGGTGAATATGAAATTATGAATTATGTGAGTGTCGTAGACTGTGGAACAACAATCAATCCAAAACTTGCACAAGGTCAAGTTGAAGGAGGTATTGTTCAAGGCATAGGTATGGCTGCATTTGAAGAAGTCATTTATAGCAGCAAAGGACAATTACTTACCAATTCATTCTTGAACTATAAGATACCAACATCAAAGAGTATCCATAAGCTGACAACAGAGTTTGCTGAAAGCTATGAAGAGTCAGGCCCATTTGGTGCGAAATCAGTCGGTGAAATTGGTATTGATACACCACCAGCAGCACTTGCTAATGCAGTTTATAATGCGACAGGCGTCAGAATTACATCACTGCCCATCACACCACAAAAGATATATGAAGGTATGATGGCTTTAAAACAAAAGGAGAATGCAAATGAAAACAAATAAAAGTGTATGGGTTTATATCTTATTTTTTGGAGCAGTATGGGGAATTTTAGAAGCTACATTGGGTTATGTACTTCAATTTTTACCACCATTGGTATCAGGAAGCGTGATGTTTCCAATTGCTGCTATGTTGATGATTCTAACATATCAAAATACAAAATCTAAGTCAGCAATGATTTATGTTGCCGCTATCGCAGCAACGATTAAGGCAGTTAACTTTTTCCTTCCTGGACTTCCACCAATTAAAACGTATAATCCGATGATTGCGATCATGCTACAATCAATAGTTATGGTGGTTTTTATACCCATAATTGAGAAGAAACCTATTTTGGTAAAAGCTTTGGGTATAGCTATCGTTGGGTTATCTTGGAGAACACTCTTTTTAGCAAACATTTCAATCAATTATGCATTGACTGGTTTTAATTTCCCACAATTAGCAAGTACAGCAAGTATGCTCAATCTTGTTGTTTATTTGGGATTGATGGAAGCTTTTGTTCTTGGAGCATTTTATAGTTTACAATTTGTATTGAAAAATAAAGTGAAGTTCACTTTTAGACCTAATTTGATTTTATCAGTATCAACATTTGTTGTTGCTGTACTACTTACATTCTTTCTTTAATACCAAATGATGCATCCTAGACGAAAAGAGATGATGATATGAAAGATTTATATACAAAGGTTGTGAATTATCAATCTTTGGGACTCGATATGGTCATGATTACTGCTGTTGGCAAAGATGGCGAAGGACCAGTCGAAGTTGGGAAGAAATTACTGGTTGTGGAAACTGGTGAGTTTTTTGGCACGGTTGGTGGTGGTGCACTTGAGCACTATGCAATCGAAAAAGCAAAGCAATTATTAAAAACAAGATCACATTTAACGGAAAAATATTTACTTGATAAAGGCAAAATTATCCCTGAAGCTAAAACATTACCGATGGTATGTGGTGGCACTGTAACCTTGTTTTATGAGTTCTTAGGCGTTAAAAACTATGTTTACATCTTTGGTGGTGGTCATGTCGGCCAAGCCTTAGTTAAGGTTTTAAAGCCTCTTAACTTCCATGTTACAGTGATTGATGAGAGAAAAGAGATCATTGATCATTTTGAGGGTGGAGATTTGGTTGTACATCAGCATTTTGCTCCTTATATTGAGCAGCACAAGATTAAAGATCAAAGTTTTGTTGTGGTGTGTACACCATCACATGCCTATGATTATCATGTGATTAATAAAATCATTGAACTTAAATTGAAGCCTAAATATATTGGTATGTTATGTTCTGTTGAAAAATTAAAGGATTATTTAAAAGAGACTTATAAGCGATTTGGAAATGATGTTGATTTAAACAATTTCTACTCGCCTATAGGATTGGATCTTGGTGGTGGAGCACCTGAGGATATTGCGATATCAATAGCTGCAGAAATTCTAGCTCTACATTTTGATAAAAAAGGTCAAAAACATATGAGGGAGACTATAGATGATCACCATCGTTACTGGAAAAATAAATGAAGGAAAAACAACAGCCCTAAGGGCTCTATATCACGAAAACAAAAAAGGTGATGGGTTTATTTCGATCAAGAAAATGGATGGAAATAAAGTCCATAGTTTTACTGCGACTAGACTTTCAAGCTTTGAGCAAAAGCTTTTGTTGCTGCATGAAAATTATTTTTCCGAAAGTTTTGTTATCGCAGGAAAGGTAGGTCCTTACTTCATTAACCTATTTACTTTAAGTTGGATAGAAAAAACAATAGAACAATTAATTAAAGAAAGAGTTGAACCCATTTATCTTGATGAGATTGGTGCCTTTGAACTTAGAGGATACGGGTATGATCGAATCTTCAGATTGATGATTGAATCTAATCTTGATTTGGTTATATCAACAAGAGTAGATAGTTTGGAACAAGTTATTGAACACTATGGGTTAAAGAATATTAAGGTTATACAAGTCTAGCAGGAGGTTCTTATGTACGATAGAGCATTTGTCAACGGTAAACTTTATATCAATCATACTTGGCAATATACAAATCTTTACATCAAAGATGAAAAGATAGCATATATTAGTGATGACATTTTACCTGCGATTGAGACAATAGATGTCAAAGGACTAGAAGTCTTACCAGGTGTGATAGATCCACATGTCCATTTTGAGTTGGATTTGGGATTTATCAAATCAGTTGATGATTTCTATTCTGGAAGTGTTGCAGCTCTATATGGGGGAGTTAC
>JAIPGC010000082.1 GCA_021736335.1 Acholeplasmataceae bacterium
TTTCTAGTGGTTCAACATATTCAAGAATAGCAGCTGGATCTCTTGATGGTACAAAAGTGATCTTTATCGCAGTTACGTCTAATGCTTCATCTTTACATGCTGTTAATGAAACCGCAAAAAATGCAATAAGCAAAAATACTAATACTTTTTTCATTCTTCTTTCTCCTTTTTTTTTGAATGCGATATATAAAAATAAAACCTTGTAATTGCCTTGTTATTGTCTTTTATATGAAGTCATGATTAATGATTTCATATGTAGTCTTGAAATTTAAGGTTTCAAGGTAGAGACTTAACCACCAATTAGGTTTATTATACATATCATATACATTACTATTATAACTCAAAAATACTAATTATCAACCTTTAGCACAGCAAAAAATTTACATTCAATGAATATTAATATCTATCCTGTAATATTACATATTATTTTTTTGCAACTTGTTTAAATTGGATGTAGAAATGAGTCTTACTGTATCGTTATTTAATTTTTCATCTTATTATTGTTTTTGTCAACATTAAATTAATAAAATCACATCAAATTTTAGATGTTTGTAAAAAACGTTCATTATTATTTGTTTTCAATATTAAAGTGGAGGTTTTCAGCTCACATAGGTTCAGATCAACCACTAATAGCATTAATAAAACAGTTTGTTTATAACAAATATTCATCAATCAATATAAAATTAAACATTCGTAATCATCATGCTTGACACTTTATTGCACATTGTGTATACTGTATATGCACTACATACACAGTTTAAGAAGGAGTTTGTATGAATATACTAGAAGTTAGAAATTTAAGAAAAGAATATCCAAAGTTTATTTTAAATGATGTTTCCTTTGTTATACCTAAAGGATACATCATGGGTTTCATTGGAGAAAATGGAGCAGGAAAGACAACAACACTCAAAGCGATGCTTAACGTTATCAGCAAAGATGGTGGAACAGTTGACATCTTTGGTAAAAATATGGACGAAAATGAGATTGAAATCAAAAAAGATATTGCTTTCATGCCAGGAAATGCTTTTTATCCTAAAAGAAAAATAAAGGATATAACAAGAGTTTTTAGAAGATTTTATTCCAATTTCGATGAGGAAATCTATCAAGAATATTTAAAGAAATTCAATCTAGATCAAGATAAGAAGATAGATGAATTATCTCAAGGAATGAGTTTGAAATATTCCATTGCTTTAGCTTTATCTCATCATGCTAAATTAATCATTCTTGATGAACCAACAAGCGGACTAGATCCAGTTGCAAGAGACTCATTACTTGAAATTTTCCAAAGCATCATTGAAGAAGGAGAAATCAGCATCTTGTTTTCAACACATATCACGACTGATTTAGAAAAATGTGCAGATTATATTACTTTTATTCAAAATGGTGAAATCATAGAAAGCTTATCAAAAGAAGATTTGATTGCTAAATATCGTCTCGTAAATGGATCGTTAGGATCTCTATCCTCAATTGAAACCGATTTGATTTCATTCAAGAAAAATGCTTTTGGATTTACAGGTCTAATCAAGACGGATCAATTAAAAGAAAATGATAAAATCAAAATCGGTATCCCAAGTTTAGATGATATCATGATTTATTATGCAGAAAGAGGTGTGGCTCTATGAAAAACTTACTTTATAAAGAACTGTTCTTATCAGTCAACAAGTTCTTTTATATATTACCAATCATGCTCGCTGGATTAATCATGATTCCTCAATGGGTATATATGATAGCTTTAATGTACTTCTTTTGGATAAGCATACCTCAGATTTTTAGTGCCTATTTGGCTCAAAGAGATTACGAGTTCACAACCGTTTTACCGGTTAAAAGAAGCTATATAGCAATATCCAAAGGATTAACAGTAATCATTATAGAATTACTACATCTCGTCTTAATAGCAATTGCTGGTATTGCTCACAATCTTGTTTACGGATCATTTAATATCTTCATAGATATCAGTCCAGCTTTTTATGGTTACGCATTAATTATGTTTGCAATATTTAATGTGATTTATTTGCCTTTATATTTTAGAACAGCTTACTATTTCGGAAAACCTTTAATCTTGGCTGTTGTTGTTGTGACAATTTATGGTGTTGGACTTGAATTACTTACATTATTAGTTCCTTGGGCAACTAGAATCATTGATAATCCTAACATTTTCTATCAAATAGGTATGTTATTTGCTGGTATTCTTATATTCTTAGGTTTAAATTGGTTAGCATTATACAAATCTGCTAGAAACTACGAGAATATTAAGTAATGAAAAACGTCTTTATCAGTCATATGTCTGATATTCCTATATACCAGCAACTATATGATCAAATTGTCGCCCAAATATTGAGTGGAGAACTTAAGTCAGGAACCAATTTACCATCTATTAGAACAATGGCAAAAGAATTAAGAGTTAGTGTCATCACAATTAAAAAAACTTGGGAAGAACTTGAGAAAAGCGGATATCTCCGTACCATATCTGGAAAAGGAACTTATGTCTCAACTCTTTCTGATCAATCTTTAGAGAAAAAGAAATATGATTTGCTTAGAGAAATATTGAGTAAGGATGTTTTGCAGTGCAAGGCATTAGATATTTCTAAGGAAGAAATACTAGAAGTTATCAAAGATATATATGATCATAAGAAATAGTTACTGCTTGATTGTTTCATTTATTTCATAATTACCGAAACTGCATTAGAATCTAACATTTAAAAGGTATATGATCAATGTAAGATGGTCATTCAGATTTTGAACAACCATTTTTTCTTTGCTACATCCAAAAAACTTATTAATTTTGCATTCGATAAAAAAGACTAAAACCCTTAAGTTTCAGTCTTTTTTTTCACTTATTTCTATATAGATTAATCAATTGTAATACCAATTACTGTATAGTTTAAAACATTTATCGTGATTGAATTGTACTACCCCCACATTCATTATAAGAGAAACAAGATTGCTAAATCAATGACAAAAAGAAAAAAAGCCACTCAATTAGATATTGAGTGGCAATGAATATATGATTGATATGAAACTATATAGCAATTCCTAAATCAATTTTTGACTAGACACCTTGTTGAAGCATTGCATGATATACTTTTAAGAATCCGGCAATATTCGCTCCTATAACAAGATCTTCAGGTCTTCCTGTATACTGACATGCAGCATCATAGCATTTTTTAAAGATATTTTCCATAATGACATGAAGCTTAGCATCTACTTCTTCAAATGTCCAGTTCATAAACATCGCATTTTGAGTCATTTCTAATCCGGAAACAGCAACACCACCAGCATTTGCTGCTTTGCCTGGTCCAAATAAGATATGATTTTCTTGGAAATACTTAGTTGCTTCAATTGTTGTGGGCATGTTTGCACCTTCAGCAACTAAGAAACAACCTTTTGAAACAAGTTCTTTAGCTGAATCTAAATAAATTTCATTTTGAGTTGCACAAGGTAATGCAATATCACATGGGATTTTCCAAATATCTTTAGTTGTGGGACTGTATGTAGCTTCTGGGTGATAGTCTCTATATTTATCCATGACACACGAGTTTGTTTTAGATAACTTGATAATAAGATCCAAATCAATACCATTTTCATCACGAATAACTCCTGAAATATCGCTCATGCCAACAACTTTACCACCAAGCTCTATAACTTTTTGTGCAGCCATTGATCCCACTTTACCAGCACCACTGATGATGACTCTCTTATCTTTGAATGTTTCATTCTTATAGGTTTTTAACATTTCTTCAACAAAGTAGCATAATCCATAACCTGTTGCTTCAGCTCTGCCAAGTGAACCTCCAGATTCAATCCCTTTAGATGTGAATGTACCACTAAATTCATTTTCAATGCGTTTGTACATGCCATACATAAAACCAATTTCTCTTGCTCCAACACCTAAATCACCAGCTGGAACATCCATTCTTGGTCCAATATGTCGATATAGTTCAAGAATGTAGTTTTGACAAAAACGCATAATTTCATTATCGCTTTTTCCATATGGATCAAAATCAGAGCCACCTTTGGCTCCACCCATAGGTAATCCTGTTAAAGAGTTCTTGAACGTTTGTTCAAAAGCTAAGAATTTCATAATGGATTCATTGACTGATTGGTCATAACGAATACCACCTTTATATGGTCCAATTGCCGAATTGAATTGAACTCTCATCGCACGATTGACTTGCACTTGTCCTTTGTCATCTACCCATGAAACTCTAAACTTGATAATTCTTTCTGGTTCAACAATTCTTTCAATAATTGCATCTTTTTGAATTCTTGGATCTTTTTCTACCAATACATCCATTGAAGTTACAAATTCTTCAACAGCCTGTAGAAATTCAGGTTGATCTGCATACCTTTGTGACAAACTAGCATAGACATCATTGAGATACTTACTTTTAAACAATTTGAATTACCTCTCTTTTCTTATGTTGAAATGCGATATACGCATGGATTCACGTAACAAAAACCAACGGCTTGAATATATTTACCGCTAAAATCTTAGTTATTTTTCTATAATTATTTTGATAATTATCTAAATCGTGAAAAAAACAATTGATTTTATATTGATTATAGAATTTTGTTGCTTCTTGTATCACCATATTCTATTATACAATGAAAGCGCTTTATTACAAGCCTAAAATCAAGTTTTTTTAAATTAATGAAAATTCTTACTACGTAATTCTTCAAGCTTTTTATTTTGCTTCCTAATTTATCTAGTTATGGTGGAATCCTAATATTCAATCATATAGCGCTCTATTGACAAAAATTAAGTTATCAGTATAATTGAATCAACGCTTTTTATGAGGTATATCTATGGATTATACGGTAGCAAGACAGCTTAATGGATTATATATTATTTTGGATATCATTTTTTTAGTTTTATTAGGATTTATGCTTTTAAAGTTTAAAAACAGACTTGCATTCTTATTTGGAGTTTCTGGAGCTTTATTGTACTTCGTGGTTGATTATGGCATTTTCTATCTACTTCTTGGTACTAGAGAAGTTGTTGGCGCTCATACTTTTTGGTTTCTTTTGTGGTTATCTACGAGTTATGGATTCACAAATTTTATTTGGATATGGTTGTTTTTAAATAAGGATAAGCGAATCATTGAATGGTCAATCCTAATAGTTACTGGATGGATTACAGTCGCTATGCTTGCTCAAAGCTTTGGATCGGGATTTCAACTTATTCAGATATCAAGAGGAACTGGCAGTTACCATGGTGCTATGGCACTCATCTTATTTATTGGATATGCAATAGTAATCTTTAAGAATTTAAGGGCTGATGAACAGCATAGATTACCTATTCTAAAAATGATTTTCATCGGAATTTTAGTACAATTTTCATGGGAGGCTGTACTGCTTCTTACCGGAATTAGACCAACAGGATTAAACCCACTCATTGTTAACTCATTACTTGAAACAAATCTTGGTATTCCATATTTATTTTTCATTCATCAAGCACTCACAAAAAGATATCGAGAGGATCTCTCAAAAGTCATTATATAATACGAAGAAAAAGGATTGAAGATTCAATCCTTTATTTATTTTTCACCTTCAAGAATAGATTATGTATCAAAGATACATCCTTAGAAGATATTTTCTTTTTGGATTTAAAATTTTGATGCATCTCATCTTTTAATTCATTTGATAAGAGCATAGGAACATTACTTTTTCTTTTTTTTATTGAAGTATGTTCAGGAAATACAATATAAAGAAATAGTGGGTAATCCTTTTTTAGTACCTTATCAATAGAAAGTTTTAAATCCCGTGCAGTCAACATTGGATTTTCAAAGACGTCTGAAACACCTTTATATTCATAAGACCATTGTTCATCGTCTTTATCTCCTTTGATTGTACCTTGATATTGATATTCTATAACGGCATGTATGCCTGATGAATTAACAACCAAATGATCAATTTTAGCTTGACGAATACCATCATGAAATTGGATGTCTGATAAGACATAATGGTCATGCTTAGGATCTGACTCTCCAATTTCACGTAGTGCTTCAGAATGATTTCTTGAGCGCTTTTCTATTTTGCTTATGAAAAAAATGACTAGAACTAAAACTAAACCAATACCGACATAAATAAATATTTCCATCTTAACACCTCTTTATTAGATTGATTTAAACTTACTTAACATGCACTTGATTACAGTGTGGACAAATGATTTCACTGTGATGATTGATCTTCGTGATATTTCTAAAATACATTAATGATTCCATTTGTCTTTCATAATACCAGTAATCATCACGCTTAAAATCTGATTTGCTGAGCAAATGTTTTTTAAGATGTGTGTTATCGGTATAAAAGAAGGGTTTCTTTGTTTCTACACATACATCCTTTTTAATTTGAGTCATGCACTCATTACATTGATAAAAGCCATGATGGGGATCTTTATGAAGTTTCCCTCCACAAAATGGACAAACATCTCTTTTAGTATCAGAGTACACCATACCTCTTAGAACAATTTGTTGAATTCTTCTAAATGAGTCAATATCTTCCATGCTGATGTACACATCATCTCTTTCGAGATAATCTTCTTCAAATGGATTGACAACAACAAATTCATTGATGCCATAATCCTTTTTGTAGTGATTGAGTGCTTTTATACTATACGAGCTACTGATGATCATGATCTTATAGGTTATGTCCTTTGTGAAATGGAGGATAACTTCTTTCTTGTTATTGTTGAAGATATCTAATTTCCACCCTTTAAATGTGAATGAAACATCAAGAGAGCTCAAATTAATCTTAAATTGAGGATTTATTTCAAAATTGAAATGTCCGATTGCAAAAATGGTGAGCATTTGAACATAGGTCATATAATTTTTTGTCATTTCATCAAAATCAATGAGTTCCTCTTTTTCATCGACTTTAGTTTGATCACCTTTTAGATATTTGTAGGTCTTATAGACAAGATGGTAATCTTTTTGCATCAAAAAGATATTGGTCTTTTTA
>JAIPGC010000083.1 GCA_021736335.1 Acholeplasmataceae bacterium
TTGCGAAAAGTGGTAAATTCATTTTTATACCTCCTATTGATTACGATTATAGGCTTTTTACTTTGAAAGTCAAATAAAACGATGTAGAATGAATTTATGCTTTTATGGTATAATTTTTTCTATAGAAAGTAGTGATTTTATGAAAAAGTTAAAATACTCATTACAATCAAAAGAAGTGAAGTATCTCATTGAGAAAAATCCTGAACTTCTTCAATTATTTCAAAGAAAAGATGAAGTCATTGTCAACATAGACGATGATTATTTTGTATCACTTGTTGGTACGATTGTTGCTCAACAGCTTTCAGGAAAAGTCGTACAAGTCATTTATGGACGTCTAATGAATCTTTTTGATTTAGAAATCAATGCACAGAAAATCATGTCAATACCAGATGAGAGTTTGCGAAATATAGGACTATCTTATCAGAAAATTAAATACTTAAAGTCACTTTCTCAATGTTATATTGACAAGACAATAGATTTCACACAAATTGAGGAAATGTCTAATGAGGAAGTTATAGAGATGTTAGTCAAAATCAAAGGTATTGGTGTATGGAGTGCACAAATGTTTTTAATGTTTTCATTGGGAAGAGAAGATGTGTTCTCAGTTTTAGACTTAGGACTTAGAAATGGTGCGAAAAAGTTTTTTAATCAACCTGATCTCACACAAGAGGAAATTCTATCAATCAGTGAGAATTGGAAACCATATCGTTCTATCGTGTCACATTATTTATGGCATGCATGGGACAGTAAGTAAAGGAGATAATTATGAAAATCAAATTAATTGGATTAGGCAAGATGGGTGCAAATATTGCATTAAACTTAAAGGATCATCACCATGAAGTCAAAGGTTATGATTTAAATGAAGAAGCAAGAAGAAATCTTGAATCTTTGGGTATTTCAACAACACAATCACTTGTTGATCTTCTCGAAAGAGAAGGTCAAGAGAAGCTGATTATCTTGCTTTTTATTCCCAATCAGATCGTTGATAAAGTCATTGATCAGATTGAGGGATTACTTCAAGTTGATGATATCATCATTGACGGTGGTAACTCGAATTTCAATGTTTCAATCAAGAGATACCAACACTTAAAAAGCAAAGGTATTGAATTTATTGATATGGGTACCAGCGGTGGTGTATTAGGTGCAAGAAACGGTGCATGTACGATGGTTGGCGGAAATAAAGAAGTTGTGACCGAAATTGAGCAATTATTTAAAGATATATCAGTCAAAGATGGATATACTTATACAGGGAAGCCTGGATCAGGACATTTTGTTAAAATGGTCCATAATGGTATTGAATATGGGATGATGCAAGCTATTGGTGAAGGCTTTGATATGCTTGAGGCATCTCCATTTGAACTTGATTATGAGAAAATAGCTTCGATGTGGAATCATGGTTCAATCATAGAATCTGCACTGATAGGTTATATTCATCAAGCATTTAGTGTTGATCCCAAACTAACAGATATAGAAGGCAAAATTGATGATTCTGGGGAAGGTATGTGGATGATTGAGGAAGCCTTAAAATATAAGGTTTCATTACCGGTTATCACACAAGCGTTATTTGCGAGATATAAATCAAAAGATAACGATTTATTTGGTGAAAAGGTGGTAGCTGCGATGAGAAAAGAATTTGGTGGTCATTCGGTATATAAAAAATCATGATGGATCTCATCATTGTCATCTTTGGGTCAACTGGTGATTTGACATTTCGCAAGCTATTGCCTGCTATCGCGAGATTATATAGAAAAAACCAATTACCAGAACAAACAAAGGTAATAGCTTTAGGAAGAAAAAAATTTAGTACTGATGAGTATCTTGAGAATATGGCAAATTTATCATCTGCAAAATTAGATCTCAATACACTCTCAAAAGTTGTTTCATATCATCAAATGGAAATTACAGATATTCTAGCTTATCAAAATCTTTTAGATTTGGTAAACTCCTTTAAACATGAACAAACAAGAGAATTGTATTATTTAGCCATAGGACCAGAATTATTTCCTGAAATAAGCAATCATATCAACGTATCTGGTCTTGTCAAAATAGGTAATCTCAATCAATCGATCATATTTGAGAAACCTTTTGGTCATGATCTATCTAGTGCAAAAGCAATCAATGAAATGCTTTGGAATTACTTTGATGAAAAACAAATTTATAGAATCGATCACTATCTAGGTAAAGAAATGATTCAAAACATCATGATGGTTCGATTTGCAAATCGTATTTTTGAAGAGATATGGCACAATAGAACCATCAAAAATGTTAAAATCATATCAAAAGAGACAGATGGTATTTTGGGTAGAGCTGGATATTATGATCAATCGGGTGCTCTTAGAGATATGATTCAAAGCCATTTACTTCAAATGCTATCTTTGATAGCAATGGAAGTACCACTATCGTATTTTAGTGATGATGTCAAAAATGAAAAGGTTAAGGTTCTCAACCACTTACATTTTGATCATGACTCTTTAATCCTAGGACAATATGATGGTTATTTAAATGAACATAACATACCAAATGATTCAAAAACTGAAACTTTCGTCTTTTTAAGAGCTTATGTCAACACACCAAGATTTAAAGGTGTTCCTTTCTATCTGATGTCAGGTAAGAAACTTGACACAAAAGAATCACTGATCATTATTGAGTTTGAAGAAACGAGCGAACAAAGAAAATGGGACCTTCCTCTATCAACAAACAAATTACTTATTAAAATCGATCCAAAAGATGGTGTCGGTTTAGTCTTAAATAGTAAAGTGCCTGGATTAACGGATAATGTAGAACAAGTTGAGCTTGAATATTGCATTAATTGTAATGCAGTAGGTAATAAAACTGAAGCATATGAAAAGCTCATCATAGATATGGTTGGTCATCATAAAACCTTGTTTACGAGATGGGATGAAATTGAACTCTCATGGCATTTTATTGACACAATCAAAAAATATCAAAAAGATCCAGTCATTTATAAGAATTTTGATGAACTTCTAGCGATGATCAAAGATTTAACAAAAGAGGATATGAAATGAAGATTTATGATGTATCAATGACCATAACACCTGATATGCAGGTCTATAAGAATCTTGAAAGCAAGAAGCCAATCATTGAGGTTGTTTCTGATTTTTCTAATAGCTCTGCTCATGAAACCAAATTATCAATGAATCTACATACTGGAACACATATGGATTTTCCATTACATATGATTGAAAATGGGTTGACATCTGATGCTCTCGATATCACTAGATTAATAACACCTGTCAAAGTATTTGATATGACACATCTAGATCAAAAAATAACTGAAGAAGACTTAAAAAAATTAGATATTCAAATAAGTGATTTCTTACTCTTCAAGACAATCAATAGTTATGATGAAAAATTTATCTCAGAATTTGTTTATATTGATGAAAGTGCAAGTCTGTATTTAGCTTCAAAAAAAATTTCAGGTGTTGGTGTTGATGGACTCGGTGTCGAAAGAAATCAAGCAAATCATCCAACACATAAAAATCTAATGAAAAACGACATCATTATCATTGAGGGCTTGAGATTAAAAGATGTCAAACAAGGCAATTACTTTATGTATGCCCTGCCCATAAAGATTCAACACTCTGATGCACTACCATTAAGTGTCATTCTATTAGAGGAACCCTATGAACATATACCAAGCAAATCTTAATGATTTAGATCAAATTTGGGCATTACGTTTAGAGACAACTGAATTACTCAAACAAAGAGGTATTGATCAGTGGCAATATACTGATCCTTCTTTTGAAACATTTAAAAATGATATATTAAAAGGTGAATTTTATATTGCAAAAGACGAAAACTCAAATATCATGGGCATGATGTCTGTCAAATCAGGTATAGAACACACCTATGACATCATTTATGACGGCAAATGGCGTCTTGATGCTCCATACCTCACGATTCATCGTCTTGCAGTTAAAAGAGCTCTATTGGGGAAAGAAATAGCTCGCAAATTGATGGATTATGCTGATCAATTAGCCCTAAAGCTTAATATCCCATATATTCGAATTGACACACATGAAAAAAACACATATGCTATCAAACTATTTTCAAGTTGTGGATACGTGTATTGTGGGTGGATTAATCTCGTTCAAAAATATGGAGATCTCAAACGTTTAGCTTTTGATAAAGAGGTGAAACATGAAAATATTTTATGATGGCATCATGCTCAAAGAAAAATACAGTTCTCAAATGATAAAACAGTTTCCTGATATCCAATTTGAAAGTGATTTAAAAAAAGGATTGGATGCTGAAGCTATTTTGGCAATGCCTGGTTTTCTCAAAAAAGAAAATCTTGATCAATTTAAAAATCTTAAATGGGTACAAGTCTTAACAGCTGGTTTTGATACGATTGACCTTGAATATTTCAAAAGTAGAAACATCATTTTTACAAACGCAAAAGATGTGTTTTCGATTCAAATAGCTGAAGATGTTTTCTCTAAGATTCTCTACTTTAATCGGCATATAAGAAAGCATATTGATCATATGACAAAAGAAGAATGGCAATATGAACCAGTCCATCATGAAATAGCAAACTCAACAGTCGGCATTCTAGGAACAGGCTCTATCGGATCTGAGATTGCAAAAAGAATGAAAGCATTTGATGCGAGAGTGATTGGTTATAAATCCAAGCCTAGCGAATTGCCATACTTTGATACGATATACCACGATTTAAAGGGATTAAATCAATTGTATCAGCAAAGCGATTACATCATTGTAGCCCTTCCTTTAAATCAAAGCACATATCATTTCATAGGAAAAGAAGCTTTTGAAATGATGAAGGATCAAGTAGTTTTTATTAATATTGCAAGAGGAGATATTGTTGACCAAGAAGCATTGATACATGCCATTAAGCAACAAAAAGTCAGAGGTGCTGGACTAGATGTCATGTCTCCAGAACCCTTACCACAAGATAATGAATTATGGAAAATGGAAGAAGTTTTAATCACACCACATAATTCAAGCTCAAGTCCACATGTCAATCAGAGATTGATGACAGCTGTTATAGATTCAATCTTATGCTATAAAACAGACAAAAAATTCAAAAATAGAATCATATAATCTTTAAGGTCTATGAGTAAACTCATGGATCTTTTCATTTGATAAACCGTTTACATGTTTAAAAAGTATTGACAAGATAATAATATGTGATAGAATGAACACAGGTATATTATTTGATATTCAAAACAATTGATATATGCTAAAGAAAGAGGTGTTGCCCTATACAAAGGGGATAGGTATCAATGAACCATGAAATTGATGGTTAAAAATGATATTTATCTTAAGCTTCGCGCATCTTAAGATTATGAGATGATACAAAGAGAAACTCAGTCAACCAAACATAAACTTTTGATGATTTAAAGATTTAAAAAAATAAATGTAAAGTGAAATGGATAATATGACAATAAAAGAAATTCAGGGGATCATTAAAGACTTTGAGTCGTCAACACTGATGACGCTCGAGCTTGAAATGGACGGATTTAAATTAAAGTTATCAAAGAACAAAAATGATGAAATATCAGTAAAGGAAGATTATAAAGAACAACAAACACAACAACAAACAAAAACTATAGAAACAAAACATAATCATACAATGATAAAATCACCGCTCGTAGGTACTTTTTATGCTTCTTCAACACCCAATGGTAAACCTTACATTGAAGTTGGACAAACAGTGAAAAAAGGTCAAGTTGTGTGCATCATCGAGGCAATGAAAATTATGAATGAGATTACTTCACCATTTAATGGTGTTGTTAAAGAAATCTATGTTCATAATGGGGATGTCGTCGGTTTTGATCACAACCTCATTCGAGTAGGTGACCCAAATGAAAAATAAAATATTAATTGCTAACCGTGGAGAAATTGCGGTTCGCATTATTCGTGCTGCTAAAGAATTAGGTTATGAGACAGTTGCAGTATACTCTCTTGCTGATCAACAAAGCTTACATGTAAAGCTTGCTGATGAAGCTGTTTGTATTGGTGGAAATAAGAGCAAGGATAGTTATCTCAATATGAATAACATCTTGAGTGCTGCAATTTCTACTGGGTGTAATGCAATCCATCCTGGCTATGGTTTTTTAGCAGAAAATAGTGAGTTTGTTGAAATGGTCGAAAGATGCAATATTGCGTTTATCGGTCCTAGTTCTAAATCTATTTCTTTGATTGGTGATAAGTCTGCTGCAAGAACACTTGCAAAGGCGAATGGCGTTCCTATTGTTGAAGGTAGTGAAGGTGTTGTTGAAGATGCCCAAGAGGGCTTAAAAATAGCGAAGAAAATCGGATATCCTGTCATGATCAAAGCTTCTAGTGGAGGTGGAGGTCGCGGGATTAGTATTGTGCGCTCGGATGAAGAATTCCTGAGTGCTTTTGAACGTACATCCATGGAAGCAGAAACGTCATTTGGTGATGCATCACTGTATATAGAAAGATTTATAGAATCTCCTAAGCATATCGAAATACAAATCATTGCTGATACACAAGGCAATTATGTGCACCTTTTTGAACGTGACTGCTCAATGCAAAGAAGAAATCAAAAAATGATTGAGGAAGCTCCATCGATCATCTTAAACGATTTACTGAGAAGAAAAATTGGTATGGCAGCAATCAAGTTAGCCAAAGCGATTCATTATGTTAACGCTGGAACTCTAGAATTTTTAGTAGATTCTAAAGGGAATTTCTATTTTATAGAAATGAACACGAGAATTCAAGTTGAACACCCAGTAACTGAAGCCATTACTGGCCTTGATTTGGTCAAGGAACAAATTAAGATTGCTTATGGAAAAGAGCTATCATTTAAACAAAGAGATGTCAAAGTCAATGGTCACGCGATAGAATGTAGAATCAATGCCGAAGATGCCATGCATGGATTTACTCCAACACCAGGTAAGATTACCAATATCTTAT
>JAIPGC010000084.1 GCA_021736335.1 Acholeplasmataceae bacterium
ATTCTCACTTACCTTGAGAAAAGAAGAATCAGATTTGATTCACGAAAGAGTGATGTGGGCTGCAGGTATATTAGGACTCATTCCTTATTTAAATAGAAAACCAAAAGAGTTGTCTGGTGGTCAAAGACAAAGAGTTGCACTAGGACGGGCTATTGTTAGAGATCCTAAAGTGTTTCTTTTGGACGAACCATTATCGAATCTTGATGCCAAACTAAGAGGACAAATGCGTAAAGAATTAAAAGAGCTTCATCACCGTTTAGGTGTGACGATGGTTTATGTAACGCATGACCAAATAGAAGCACTCACACTAGCTGATCGCATTGTCGTGATGAAGGATGGTTACATTCAGCAAATAGCTACCCCTTCTGAATTGTATTCTAAGCCTGCTAATTTATTTGTTGCTAATTTTATAGGTACACCACCTATGAATTTCTTTGATGCCTTGATTACAGCTGATGGTAAGGTTGTCATTCAGGATATTGAGGTTGATATTTCTCATACGCCAAGCTTTAAATCACTTAAAGACAAGGGATATTTTGGAAAAACAGTATTTGTAGGCGTTAGACCAGAGTTCATTAAGGTCAGTCGTAAAATACCTGGTAGCAAACAAGAAGGATATCAAACAGTTATTGATTTATTTGAATTATTGGGTTCAGATGCCTTAGTACATTTCAATATTGGAGCTCAAAGTGTTGTTTCTAAAATCGATGCTAAAGATATCATGCATCCGAGTGAAGAAGCTTACTTTAACTTTGATGTTATGCATCTGTACTATTTTGATAAGGAAACGGAGATGTGTATTTATGAATGACCTGATCCATCGTGAAAAATGGTATATTCGTTGGTATAACTATAATAAATATTCGATTCCTGTCATTTTTACAACGATTGGAACGTTGATTTTTACATTGTTCTTAGATTTTAGAACAGGTGATATTAATTTTCAATCGCATATTTCTGCAATTAATGTATTAACTAATCAAATGGTTGGTTTCTATCTGTTTTGTATATACATCATTGCAATCATTCAACTATTTAATAGCATGGCTTTTTCTCGCAAGAGATCACCTATATCTTTGATCTTATTCACAGTTTTAAACGCATTACAAATTTTACTTGTTTATTTATATGTCAATGTGTTCTATAATGAAGTAGAAATCAGACCTGATAACTTCGTCATTCCTTCATTTGGTATCTTTTCAATGAATATTATGATGACAGGTGCTGTTTTCTATATTATAGCAACCATTTTTGCATGGTTTTATGTAGATTGGAAGTATGTCAAAATTGAAGAATAAGAAACCTACAAATCAAAATGAGTACAATCCTTATGGCATAGATAAATTAAGTAATATAAAACCTGGAGTCAAAATTGGGTTTTTGAAGTTTTGGGTTGCAGGTGCTGCATTTTTTGTAACATTTACAACATTCCAACTAGATATTTTTGACTTACTTGTCCTTTTATATTTAATCATGGTATTATCTACAGAATATATCATTAATAAAGTGATTGTCTGGATGAATAATGACCGTGTTCCGACATTAAAATATTTACCTCATCATGTAAATAGAAAGTCATTATGGTCATTGTTATCTACTATGGGTTATGTCCTAGTGATGATTCTTGGAACCTATTATTTAATTGAAGGTATCTTAGGATTAGGTGTTCCTTCAATTGGTATGTTGCTTTTTGGATTTGATTATGTCGGTGTTGACCCAATCACTTTTGGTCTTTTTTATTGGTTTGTTGATTTTTTGTATCTTGCTATTAAAAATAAACTGCCTTTTAAAAACGTGAAATGAGGATAATCCTATGATCAATGTTATCTTTTTATCATCAACAAGTTTGACTCTCGAACTTGTTAATCAAGATATTTATTATTCAAAAGACGTTTTTGATGTATATCTTGACAATCATCTCAAACTCAAAGACGTTAAGACTAACGTTTTTTCATTATATGGATTAAACCCTGATACTTCATATAAACTTCAAATTGGTAATGAACAGATTAAAGTCAAAACTGATGCTGAAAGTGAACTGATAGACATCAGATCATTTGGTGCGATTGGAGATGGAGTCACTAATGACACCAAAGCAATACAAAAAGCTATTGATTCATGCAAAAAAAATGGAAGAGTATTGATGACTGAAGGTATTTATTATGTCAGTTCGCTCTTCTTAAAGAGCCATATCATGATTGAACTCTCCAAAGGAGCAACTCTTTTAGGACATATTGATCGTAATGAGTATCCAATTTTACCAGCACAAAGGATAAATGAAGATGGGACAGTTCTTGAATTATCGAGCTGGGAAGGTATTCCTGCCCCAACACATGCAAGCTTAATTACAGGTATTAAAGTAGAAAATGTCAAGATCTATGGAGAAGGACTCGTTGATGAGAATGCGCAAAATAGTGATTGGTGGATTGAACCTAAAGTACAGCGTGGTGGTGCTTGGAGACCTAAAGGCGTCTTTTTATCTCATTGTAAGCATATAGCGCTACAAGGCATAACAATTGCTAATACACCATCTTGGAACCTCCATCCATATTTTTCAAGTTATATCGATTTTATCGACTTAAAACTTAAAAGTCCAAAGGATTCTCCGAATACTGATGGATGTGATCCCGAATCATGTGATCACGTCAATGTGATTGGCCTCAATTTTTCTGTTGGTGATGACTGTATAGCGATTAAGTCTGGAAAATATGATATGGGAATGAAATACCGCAAACCAACCTCAAACATGGTTGTAAGAAATTGTTTGATGGCTTATGGCCATGGTGCAGTTGTCTTAGGAAGTGAAATGAGTGGTGGTATCAAGGATTTAAAAGTGAGTCAATGTTATTTTAAAGAAACAGACCGTGGTTTACGTATTAAAACCAGAAGAGGTCGAGGCGAATCTGCAGTTATTGATGGTATCACCTTCGAAAATATCTATATGAAAGATGTTTTGACACCTCTTGTTATGAATATGTATTATTATTGCGATATTGATGGTAAGACAGAATATGTTTGGTCAAAAAATGTTTTGCCAATTGATGAAAGAACACCTTTTTTAGGAAGTTTCGAATTCAAAAATATGGTTTGTGAGAATGTTCATGTTGCAGCTGGATTCTTTTATGGATTACCAGAGCAACCCATTAAATCCATCAAGCTAGAAAATATCAAGTTTACATATGCTAAGAATCCAATTTCCGATATACCTGCAATGATCAGTTTTATAGAACCCATGACGTTGCAAGGATTGCAATTTCGTTATGTTGATGAGGTTATTTTAAAAAACGTTGAACTTGATGACAAGTTAGAAAAACCGATACTTTTAGAAAATGTAACAAATTTTAAACAAGAGTAGATAATAAATTGACTATGTCAAGAAGTCATACTATAATATTCATGTATGGATAAATAGACGCATGAGTGATATAGTAAACACTGTTTATATAAAAGGGTGGTCATTAAACTATGAATAAACAAGAAATATTAAAAAGAATCACTGATGTTGGTGTCGTTGCTGTTGTACGTGCAAAAACAGACGAAGAAGCTATCTTGATATCAAGTGCATGTATCAAAGGTGGACTATCAACCATTGAAGTCACATTTACTGTTCCAAATGCAAATTTAGTTATTAAAAAGTTAGCAGCAACCTTTAGTGAAAATGAGTTACTCATTGGTGCTGGTACTGTTTTGGACCCAAAGACAGCTAAAATTGCAATTGAGGCTGGAGCAAACTTCATTGTAAGTCCAGGTTTTGATTTTGAAACAAATCAGCTTTGTCAGTCATTAGGTGTGCCTTATCTACCAGGTTGTTTAACACCAACAGAAATGATAACGGCAATGAATGCTGGATGCAATATCTTAAAATTATTTCCTGGAAGTGCTTTTGGACCATCATATGTCAAAGCAATGAAAGGACCATTTCCTGATATTAGATTAATGCCAACTGGTGGAGTTTCTTTAGATAATGTAGGTGAGTGGATTAAAAATGGTGCAGTTGCAGTAGGCGTAGGTGGCGAACTTACAGGTCCTGCTAAAAAAGGTGATTTTGAAGGTGTCACAAAGCTTTCCAAAGCTTTTGTAGATGCAGTTAAACAAGCAAGATTATAGACTTATAGGAGGCAAAACATGGCTAAAATAGTAACTTTGGGTGAGATTATGCTTAGATTATCTACACCTTCAAATTTAAGATTTGTCCAAGCAAAAGGATTTGATGTCGTTTATGGTGGTGGCGAAGCCAATGTGGCTGTCAGCCTTGCCAATTTTGGACATGATGCTTATTTCGTTACACGGCTTCCTGAAAACGAAATAGGAGATGCAGCAATGCAAGCTTTAGCACAATTTAGGGTACATAACGATTACATCCTTAGAGGTGGTAACAGAATCGGTATTTACTTTTTAGAAACTGGAGCAAGTATGCGTCCTTCAAAGGTCATCTATGATCGTATGGATAGTGCGATTGCTACAGTTGATCCTACTCTATTTGATTTTGATACCATCTTTGCTGATGCGAAGTGGTTTCACTTTTCAGGTATAACACCAGCTATAAGCAGTCGTGCAGCAGAATTAACGAAATTAGCCTGCATATCTGCAAAAAAACATGGTCTTACTGTCTCAGTTGATTTGAATTATCGTAAAAAACTATGGACACCAGAACAAGCACAGCTTGTCATGAAAGATTTAATGCAATATGTAGATGTCTGTATTGGAAATGAAGAAGATGCAGCTCTAGTTTTAGGCTACAAGCCTAAGAATCTTAATGTCACATCTGGTCATATTGATAAAGAAGGTTACAAACAAATCTTTGAAGAGATGAAAAAGGAATTTGGTTTTAAGATGATTGCTACGACACTTCGTGAATCCTATTCGGCAACGAAAAACGGATGGAGCGCACTCTTATACGATGGTAAAGCATTTTATGAATCAAAACATTATATGATAGAGCCGATTATTGATCGAGTAGGTGGTGGAGATGCATTTTCAGGTGGTTTAATCCATGGATTACTCACAAGAAAACCTCAAGATGCTATTGAATTTGCTGTTGCAGCAAGTGCAATGAAACATACGATATTTGGTGATTTTAATCAAGTTAGTGAAAAAGAAGTTGACGCCTTAGCTCAAGGTGATCAGTCAGGACGGGTACAAAGATGAAAGAAAACAGATCAGTCAGTAGAATACTGCAAATACTAGATTTAATAGCTAAGCATGATGAAGGGTTGACTCTAGGTCAAATCTACCGCATACTTGACATTCCTAAAGCAACTGTTTATGATTTTTTGCAAACTCTTTATAAAGCAGATGCCATATATTATAAAGACCCTAGATTGAAGAACTATGTCATTGGTTCTAAAATGTTTGCTATTGGTTCGGTATACACGAAAAACTCTAATTTAATTGAAGCTTCTCAATACGAACTCAAAGAATTTGCTGAAAATCACGGTAGAACGGTCTTTATCACGAAAAGAATTAATGATAAGATTGTATACGTTTTTAAATTTCAACCAAGTAATTCTAAGATTGTGACTCCTCAGGAAATTGGTAGTGTATCAAGGGATTTTGAAAATGGTCCGATTGGTCAATGCTATACAATTTTTGATAAAGCGTTACAAAATAAAGATATTCCTAATTATCAACAAATCAAAAAAGATAGATATGTATTTTCTAGTTTAGATGATAGCAGTCATATCTGTACATTAGCTGCACCTGTATTTAACTTTGAAAACCGTGTTTGTGGTGTTTTAGTTGCTTCAGATTTAGCGACAGAGGACATTAAAAGAGGTGCACTTGGTACTGAATTTGCTGCAATAGCAGAACGCATTTCAAGAAAATTAGGATATTTAGGAAACTTTAATGAATAAGATTGGTATACGAGGTCATGATATTGGAAAAATGAGTGCTTATGAACTTGCTGATCAAATCAAGACTTATGGCTTTGATGGTGTGCAACTCGTGTTTAAAAAAGCACTTTCTGTAACCATTGATTTTTCAAATATGGACACCGTAAGTGGTGCATTCAGTCAAATTGATATTCCACTTCTTGGAGCGTATTTCAATCCGATGAATCCGAGCACAAATGAACTGAATGGTGATATATCTTATTTTAAGAATCATTTAAAGATTGCAAAATCAATTCGTGCATCTTTTGTAGGTAGTGAGACTGGATATATAGCTAAAGGTTCAAAAATGACACTAGATGAACTTCATAGTGAACAATCATTAAGGGTAGTGACTAATATCTTTAAAGATTTAGTTGATACAGCTGAAAAATATGACTCGTATGTTGCTATTGAAGGTGCATTTCTACATGTGGCACATGATCCATTTCGGATTAAATCAATGGTGGATCAAATCAATAGTCCTCGTCTCAAAGTCATAATTGATCTTTATAACTTTCTTCACATTGATAATTATCAAGATAGAGAGAATATATTTCAACAAGCATTAGATTTATTAAATGATGATATTGTTATATTTCATCTAAAGGATTTTATCGTAGAAGATCATAAGCTTAAACAAGTTGGCTTGGGACAAGGTTTGATGAACTTTGAGTCTATGATTTCAAAAATTAAGCAAACAAATCCAGATGCATACTTAATATTTGAGGGAGTAACTGGACAAGATATAGAATCAAGTTTTAATCTGATTAAGAATTTATTAGAAAGGGCGTGAGATTGTGAAACTAGAC
>JAIPGC010000085.1 GCA_021736335.1 Acholeplasmataceae bacterium
AGCAAGAATTTCTAATACACCAGGGAAGACTTTAGCCCTGAATTTTTATTTGCTCAATTCGAGTTTTTATTTGGTGGATGCTCCAGGTTATGGATACGCCAAGCGTTCTAAGACCATTCAAAAGACATTCATTGAAATGATAGAAAACTATTTACTTCATGCTCCAAATCTTAAGCTTGTCTGTATCTTGGTTGATTTTAAGGTGGGACCTACGAGAGATGATTTGGAAACATATCTTTTTGTTAAGTCACTTCAAAAAGATATTGTGATTGTAGCAACCAAAAAAGATAAGGTTAATAAAACACTGCAAAAGAGACAAGAAGCAAATATTAAAGATATCTTGGGACAACCCAAGAACTTTTATGCCATATCCAATGTGACAAAGGAAAATATTAATTCAGTCAGTGATTTCTTTATAGCAAATATAAAGGAGTAAAAAGATGAATAAGATTGCAATATTCACCGATTCTGTTGCTGATTTGAGTGAAGAGCTTAAAGAAGAACATGAAATCGTCTCAATTCCACACTATATCAGATTTGAAAATGAAATCTATTTAGATGGTGTGAACTTGAGTGCTGATGAATATTATCATCAGATTAGAGAAAAGAAAACAGTTCCAAAAATAACCTCATCAAGACATGAGGATTTTATCCGTATCTTTGAACGTTATATGGAGTTTGGTTATGATATATTGTATATCGGTGCTGGTCCAGAGTTTTCTTTGGCTCATCAGAATGCACAAATGACCAAAGAACAAATCGATCCAGCAAGAATTTTTGTAGTGAATTCACAAAGCATTTCATCAGGTATTGGAATTTTAGTTTTAAAGGCTGTTAAAATGCGTGATGCTAAGGTTTCTATTGAGGAAATTCATCAAAAATTGACTGAGATGGTGCCTCAAGTTAAGACACAATTCGCATTAAGAAATGTCAATTTGATGATTAGAGATAAGAAGATGACACTATTTTCTGGGATATTTCATAAGATGCTAGGCATTAAACCAATCATTCGTATTGTTGATGGCAAGTTTGAACTTTATAAGAAATCGTTTGGCAAAATGAAACGAGCGATCAATGTTTTAATCGATGACCTCTTTGATTCAATGATCTATATGGATACTGAGTTTATTTTTGTAACGCATAGCTTAGCCAATCGAGAAGCAATATATGTAATCGATAGAATCAAGAAGCGTTTTCCAAAAATTGAGATTGTAGAAAGTAATGGCAATTGTATGATGGCTAGTTATTGTGGACCTCGTTCACTTGGATTGACCTATATCACAATATAACTCCTGATTCTTTACAATCGATAAAGTCTATGATAAAATCATATTAGTAGCAATGAAAAGGAATAGTAGTGAAATACTTGATTCTAGAGACAGATTGGTAGGTGCAAAATCTGATAAGTATTCATGAATGTCACCTTGGAGCTGAAGAGATGAACATTAAAGTAATTTCTTTCCGTCTAATCTGCGTTAAAGATCATGAAGTGCTAGAATGTTTTTATTCTAGAACTAAGGTGGTACCGCGATCAATTCGTCCTTAGATTTTTCTAAGGGCTTTTTATTTTATCTAGAGGTGGATATGAAAACATTAGTAACAGATCGATTAATCTTAAGAACACCCAAATTCGAGGATTTGATACCTTTCTTTTCTTATGCAAGAAAGCCAAATATCGGACCTAGTGCAGGTTGGAGACCCCATCAGTCAATTGAAGAGACTGCACGCATCCTTCGGATGTTCATGAACGAAAATGAGGTCTGGGCTATAACCCTTAAGGCAAAAGATGAAATCATCGGTACGATTGGACTCCATGTGAGAAACTTTGAGAATGCTTTGGCAAATCAAAAGGAAATAGGTTATGTGCTTGATGATACCTATTGGGGAAAAGGACTTATGGTAGAAGCGGTCAATAGTGTCTTAAAGTATGCATTTATGGATGTAGAACTTGATAAAGTGCTTTGTGGGCATGCTTTAGATAATATCCAATCTAAGCGAGTGATCGAAAAAGCCGAATTTCATCCCACACATACTGAACAAAGAGAGCATTTCGATCAAACAATGATTGACATACAAATGTATGAACTGACTAAAAAAGAATATTTAAAAGGAGTAAAGAAATGACACATTTAAAACCAAAATATAATTTCAAAGAAGTTGAAGAAAATCGTTATCAAATATGGCTTAAAAAAGGATATTTTAAGACAGGAGATTTAAGTAAAGATCCATTTTGTATCGTGATCCCACCACCCAATGTCACTGGTAAACTGCATTTAGGTCATGCCTGGGATAACACGCTACAAGATATCATCATCAGAAGAAAAAGAATGCAAGGTTATGATGCCTTATTTTTGCCAGGTATGGACCATGCAGGTATCGCAACTCAAGCTAAAGTCGATGAAAGATTAAAATTTCAAGGCATTTCTAGATATGAGTTGGGAAGAGATGCATTTTTGGAGCAAGCTTGGGCTTGGAAAGATGAATATGCATCTCATATTAAAAAACAATGGGCAGCATTAGGCAACAGTGTTGATTATTCCAAAGAAAGATTTACATTAGATGACGCTTTAAATAAAGCTGTAACTAAGGTTTTTATTGAATTATATGAAAAAGGTTATATCTATCGCGGCAATAGAATCATCAATTGGGATGTTGAGGCTAAAACTGCATTATCTAATATCGAAGTTGAACATTTTGAAACAGTCGGTAAACTTTATTATTTCCGTTATCCATTTGTAAGTGAAAATGGCTATATGGTGATTGCTACAACAAGACCTGAAACCATGTTTGCTGACCAAGCATTGATGGTTCATCCACTTGATGATAGATATCATGATATCGTAGGGATGAAAGTTTATATTCCAGGAACAAAAGTTGAAATTCCGATTATTGAAGATGATTATGTCGATATGACCTTTGGTAGTGGTGTTGTTAAGGTCACACCGGCACATGATGCCAATGACTTTGAAGTCGGTAAAAGACATCATCTTAAGATGCCATTATGCATGACTGAAGATGGTTTGATGAATGAAATGGCTTTTCAATATGAAGGATTAGAAAGATTTAAGTGTCGTGAGTTATTAGTAAAAGACTTAGAAGCACTTGGATTAGTCGATAAAATCGAAGATTATACGAATAATCTTGGCTTTAGTGAGCGTACCGGTGTTGTTGTTGAGCCAAGACTATCACTTCAGTGGTTTGTTAAGATGGATGTTTTAGCCAAACAAGCACTAGAAACAGAAACTGAGTTTGTTCCTGCAAGATTTAAGAAAATATTTACGAACTGGATGACAGATATTCAAGATTGGTGCATTAGCCGTCAATTATGGTGGGGTCATAGAATACCTGCCTGGTATAAAGAGGGCAAAATCAAGGTCCAAATTGATTCACCAGGTGATGATTGGCTGCAAGACGAAGATGTGCTTGATACATGGTTTTCATCTGCTTTATGGCCATTTAGCACCTTAGGATGGCCAGATGTCACCGATGACTATAAAAGATATTATCCAACCAGTGTTTTGGTAACTGGTTATGATATCATCTTCTTTTGGGTTGCTCGAATGATTTTCCAAGGATTGGAATTTACAGGTAAAGATCCATTTGAAGTTGTTTTAATCCACGGATTAATCAGGGATAAAGAAGGCAAAAAAATGAGTAAGTCTTTAGGTAATGGTGTGGATCCCATGGATGTGATCAAACAATATGGTGTTGATGCCTTAAGATACTTTTTAACGACGAATTCCGCACCAGGTGCTGATCTAAGGTATGAAGAAGAAAAAGTTGAATCTAGCTGGAACTTCATCAATAAGCTATGGAACATTACCCGTTTTATAACGATGAATATCGATGATCTTGAAGTTCAGATGACAAAAGATCTAAGATTGCCAGATCGTTGGATTTTATCAAGACTCAATCAAGTCATTCTGGAAGCAGATATGTATTATGATAAGTTTGAATTTGGTGAAGCTTCAAGAGCGCTTTATAATTTCATATGGGATGAATTTGCGAGTTGGTATGTAGAATTTGCTAAGGTTGCACTTTTAGATGAGAAGACAAAGACTAATACACAAGCGATCTTGCTTCATGTTTTAAAAGCTGTCCTTAAACTGATGCACCCATTTATTCCTTTCGTTACTGAAAAACTATTCCTAGAAATCAGCAAAGAACCATCGATTATGATCAGCAACTGGCCAGTTGCTGGAGCTATCGATACCGAATCTATCGAGCATTTTAAAGAATTGATGGATGTAATAACTAAAGTCAGAAATCTAAGAAGTGAAAATCAGGTTGTTCCTTCTAAACCACTTTCATTTCATTTGGTCATTGAAGATCAAGTATGGTTTGACATCTTGAAAAAACAAGAGCATTTCTTCACTAAATTCTTAAATGCCGAAAATCTTATGATTGAGCAAGCATTATCTTCAAATGAAGATGCCATTCTATTAGTAGGTTCTAAGATTTTGACCTATGTCATTAAATCAGGATTAATTGACCCAAAAAAAGAAATTGAACTTGCTAAAAATCAAGTAATGGAGCAGTTTCAAGAATTAACAAGATCAAGATCTATAATTCTTGATAATAATGCATATTTAACAAAATTTCCAGTAAAAAAAATTCAATATGAAGCTCAAAAATATAATTCTAATTTAAGTAAATTGTCTAATATCTTAGCTGAGTACAAAAGTTCTTTAGATGCTGAAGGAATATTATTGACCATTAAAAAAGAAGATAAAAGGTTCAATAAATTATTACCAAAGATATATAGTTTTTCAGTTAACAGAGATAAATGTTATGAGAGTATAAACAAAAATTGGAGTAAAACTGTTTATGAAATTATATATAGTTTTTATTTTCAAAAGACAGAATTAGAAAAAGAAATTCAAGATAAGGATATAACAAAATACATATTTAATTACCTTAATTATTTTAAGTATGACAGTGATACAAGTTCCCTAATTGAAAAGATCGAAGCCATGAATACTTCAACTGATATCAAGAAAGTAGAAAATATCATGAGTCATTTGATTAAAAAACAAGGTGAATTAATAGAGAAGCAAGAATTTAGATTCACTAACATTAACCTACTTGAATTCATCGAACTAAATAAAAACGAAGCAATATTTATTAATGATGAAAAAATTTTGCGTAAAAATCTAAATAACATAAAAAAAGAAATTATCACTGATATAAATGTTTAATCAGTTAAGCGAAGCCATCTCTTGGATAGAAACACAAATTAAATTTAAACCTAAAACCGATTTAGACCGGATGCGTTATGCTTTAGAAGAATTAAGCATTGATTTTTCTCATGTCAAAAAGATTCATGTTGCAGGAACAAATGGTAAAGGTTCTGTATGTGCCTTTATTTCTAATGTCTTAATTGAGGCTGGTTATAAGGTAGGCACATACACATCACCTTACCTTCTAAAGTTTCATGAACGCATTAAGTATCAGTTTATAGATATCAAAGATGATGAACTCTTTTCATTAATTGAAGGTATTTATGATTTCAATCTGTCTTTTCAAGAAAAATATGGAGAGACGTTGTCATTCTTTGAATTACTCACCTTAATGAGTCTCATCTACTTTGATCAAAAGAAAGTTGATGTGATCGTGATGGAAGTAGGATTGGGTGGATTACTGGATGCTACTAACATTCTTAATTATGATTTATCAATCATAACATCCATTGGTTTTGATCACATGAAGCAGCTCGGAAACACCTTAGAATCGATTGCCTTTAATAAGCTTGGGATTCTAAAACCTTATAATCATCTCTTGACATCTGTAGATGAATCACTACATCCTTATTTTTTAAACTATCTTAAGCATATCGATGTGACATCTGAGTTCTATACTAGAAAAGATGTTAAAAAATTAAGTGATATACCTTTAAAGATAGAAGTTGATCACGCTATCTACGAATTATCTTTAATTGGTGAATATCAACTCTTAAATAGCCTGATTTCAATTAAAGCCATCAATTATTTATTTCCTGATATCAAATACAAGATCATTCAAAAGGGATTACTTAAAACGAAGTGGGCAGGTCGTTTGGAATCAATTCAAAAAAATGTCTATATCGATGGTGGCCATAATACACATGCCATCTTAGCTTTAAAGAACACTGCACTTGAAACGTTTAAAGATCAAAGGATTTGGATTTTGTTTTCTGCTCTAGGAGATAAAGATATCCCTGGTATGTTAGAGATTCTAAATTCTTTTGCTGAAAAAGTGATTTTAACCAAGTTTCCAGATTCAAGATTTCAAGATTTGACACCTTATATGACAAAAAGCATGTCATATTTTGATGATGCACTTCTTGGGATCAACATCTTGAAAAAAGAGATGGATCAAGATACGATATTAATCATAACTGGCTCACTTCACTTTGTTGGATATATCAAAAATATGTTTCAAAATAATCTTTCATAGAAAGACCTGTTTTATCGGGTCTTTTTCTATCATTAAAACCCATGGAAATAACCCTAAATTGATGGCGTAACAAAGCCGTTATTTAAATCTTTAAAAAAATGCTAAAAATAATTAAAAAATAGTATTGCATTTTTGAAAAATAAGTATATAATTTTTTTTGTAAATTATAAAAAATGGAGGATGCATTTAGTGGATAAAAAAGTAATTATAGAATTGTCTCATCTGACGAAG
>JAIPGC010000086.1 GCA_021736335.1 Acholeplasmataceae bacterium
ATCCAGGCATCGTTAATGCGATATAGAAACACATATCATTGATGTTTGCCCAACCAAGATTTCTTTGCCACCCCTGAAAAATACGATGATAGAAATCCATATCAGGAAATAACAAATAGCCTTGATATAAGTAGAAGAATACTTCAGCTGTTAACAAGATATTTGCAAACATCATAATCTTAAATAGATAATTGAGATTTCCTTTTAAGGTACTTGAATAAAAGATATAGAGACCAAAGAAGATGGTTCCCATCATCGATACAGCAATCCCTGATGTTTTAAAGGGGGTATAAATGAGTGGAATCACATAAGATAATGCGATCAATCCGAAACCAAGAAAGAAATAACCTTTTCTCATATGAGGTTTGAATCTAATCCAGTGAATGACAAACCCTACAACAAACGTTGCAAACGCAATGATTGGAAATCCTAATGATTCAAGAGAGTTAAATGAAATATCTGATTGATTGATGATGAAAAGAAATGAAATAACGATAGGTACAGTATAAAGTGTATTCTTGAATAATCCAAGGACAATCGTATTGATTAAAATCAATACAAACAGTCCAATCATATTATATAAATTAAATGCGGTAGGTGGCGTTTCATGATAAAAAGACCACGAAACAAACGTGATCGCAAAGATGAGTGCTATATATAATCCACTATTTAAAAATGATTCTAACTTTTTCATTTCATACTCCATATATTGCTATATTCATTATAAAGAGGTTTTCATAAAATGTCAAAGATTAGAGACAAAAATAAAAATCGTAAAAATTACGATTTTTATGTTATTTAATCTCTGATTATCTGAATATACCTTTAATCGCCTTTAAGGAATCCTTATTTTCTGTGATATCAATCCAGAAGGTTTCATCATCCTTAAAATTAATCTTAATAGATGCTTTAGTAAGTTTTGTAGTCACATCAACTAACTTGACATCATCAACATCAAAAACTCTATAAGGCAACAATACATTCTTTTCAATCTTCATCAAATATAAATCATTATCCTTTACAGCTAAGAATTTCAAATTCTTTTTTCCTGAGAAAAGGGTTGCTTCCTTATCAAATCCAGCAATCCATAAATGTCTACCATCAACAAAATTAGCATTTCCAAGTAGACCATCTAAATCTTGTAGTTGATCATTTTTGAAAGTATAACCTTCAAGCTTTTTTTCTTTCTTGATGGCTTCAATCTTTTTTTCTTCTTCGATTTTATTTAGGTCAATCTCTTCTTTACCAATGACTTGTTCAGCAATCACTTCATCAGATTCACCTTTTAAGAATTCTTTTGTATCCTTAACGATTTCTTCAACAGTTTTAGCTATTTTTTTTACGATCCCCATATTTCCCTCCTATGAATCTTTCTTACTTTTATTTTATACTTATTTTTAAAGTATGCAATGTTTATTTAGTAATATACTCTAACAATTTTTTAGCAGCAAGCTCTGGTCCGTTCATATGCTTACCAACAACAGCAAGCTGTGTATAGATTTCTCCAACCATCACTTTTTGATTAAACAATAAATCAAAATGTTCTTTTAGGATGATGTCAGTGTCATCTTTTCTTTGGACAGGTCCAAATGGATTTGCGAAATAACTTTCGACTAGACCAACCTCAGCGGTTGTTCCTTTAGCAAATCTTTGTCCTTTCCTAAATGTTTCTAGGGCATCTTCTGCATTGTCAAAGAAATGCAGTCCTTGATTAGTTTCAATATAGTTATTGGCATAAAACACCATATCTACTTGATGATCTAGCATGATGAAATCATAATAGGAAACTGGTAAGATGATTCTACCATTGATTTGATTTGGATTCATAAAGATAGCCCTGTCAATCTTTTGATAGGCATAACCTGTGTCTAAGTCATCTAATCTCACGAATGCGCCTGTTTCAGTACCGTGTGCATAAATCTGTTCACCCTTCTTGAAGAAAACGCCCATATCGTCAAATACGACTTTCATATCCTTAATGTATTTTCCGCCAATCTTTCTTAAGGCTTCAAGTGTTTCTGATTTACCAGCGCCACTATCACCGATGATCACGATATGCTTCTTGTGATCATTATTTAAAATGATTTGAACCATCGCTCCATGAATCGGTAATTGGTTGTGGTCGATCATATAGATATTATGAAGCGTAAGAAGCATTTTCTTCATATAACCAAAGTAATCATTTTTAGTTTCTCTAGAAACAAAACCGATATAGAGATCTTCCTTTTCATCATAGGTGTATTTCCCATCATATTCATTTTCTTTAATGCCATAGATATATAAGAGATCAGGCTTTCTCATAGAGAACTCTTGAAAAGAAGCAGGCTCAAAGAGATTGCTTAAGGCAACCCCATGATGTAAGAAGTCACGATGGACATATACAAATGTTAACAAACTACCAACTTTAATTGGATAGACAAAATAGTGCATCTTGTTAATTGATAATTTGCTGATGGGATTTTCATCCAAAGGCTTGAACAAGCCTTTTCTAGTATTTGAGTCTGTATAGACAATAAAGGGAGGTCTTGTTAAAATATTGGTAATGAATCCAACATTTTGAAGACTAGCATAACTAGGATTACTGGTAAACTTATGAGAGACCATCATGATATTCGCATTGACACCAGCAGGAAGCTGTCTAAAAACCAAGAAGTCTCTTTCTATGATATGCTGTGTGATGGTTCTATATAGGTACAAAATGCTTTGATTGAACTCTTCAGCGACATGAATCAAATCTGCTGTTCTCGCATTTTGCGCATATAGCTTTTGACTTGCTATAAAGCCAAAACGCTCTAATCTTCTCCAGTAATCATAAAATGATTCAGTGAAGTGATAAAAAGCATCTTGCTGTTGAAGCAATTTATGCAAGTAAGGATTTTTTGATTTAACAGTCTCATAATCCCACAGTAAAAGAAGCTTATAGGCATCAAGGATACATTGAACTCTAACACCTTTAAGATCATCCATGATTGGACTTTTCTCTAATCTCATTTGTCTAACAAACTGAACCAATACAGCTTCAAAGCTTTTTGATGAGATGATGTTGACTTCTGAGTCACACATCGTCGCATCAAAGTTGATAATCGCATAGGTTTTTGTTAAGTGAAATTTTTTCATTTCATCAGCCCCTTCATAAAGCATACATGATACATTTTATCATACTAAAGCCAAATTGTGGCAATCCCACAATTATATAGACGGTTATCTATTATACCAAATCATGATCAAAAAAAAGGAATCCAAGTGGATTCCTTAAATAGGTTTTGTATAACAACGTCTACGCTTATGACTCTTATATTCAAAGTCTTTCCATTGATTTTGAATATTGACATTAAGCTCTAATTCAGGACCAGTTTCTGCATATCTAACACCATGAGAGATACCTGTCTTAATACCATCTTCAAACATTAAAGCAATGATACCACGACCATGATGGGCAGGATCAACTGCAATGAAGTAGAGATCAATGACGTCATGTTTTTTAATTGCCTTAAGGAATCTGAAGATTCCAAATGGCAAGAGCTTGCCATTGCTCTTCTTATTTGCCTGAGCTAAGCTAGGCATAATAAGTGTCAAGCCAACGACTTTCTTATCTTTATCTAGTACAAACCATAAGTATTCCAAATCGACTAAAGCAATCATTTGCTTAATATAGTAATCTTGAACCTTTTGTGGCAGAGGGAAGAACCCATATAATTCATTGAATGCGACATTGTACATGTCGAATCCATCATAAATGTATTTAAATACATCTTTTTTCTTATTTAATTTAATCAGTTCATATCCATAACGCTTTCTTGCTATTTCAGCACCACGTTTGATTTTATCGCTGACTTCAGTGGGCCACATGATTTGTTTTTCTGTCCAGTCGACATCTTTAACAAATCCAAGCTGTTCTAAATGATCTTTATAATAAGGATGGGTATAGATCGTGATGAACATGTTGAGTTGATCATAACCTTCAACAAGTAAACCCATCCGGTCCATATCAGTAAATCCGATCGGTCCAATTAAGGTATCCATCCCAAACCCTTTACCCCATGATGTCACAGCATCAATTAAGGCTTTGGTTACTTCAATATCATCAATCATGTCAATTCTAGTGAATCTGGCTGTCTTAATCTTATAAGCTTCATTCCATTTGCGGTTGATGATACCAGCAATGCGTCCTACAATTTTTCCATCTTTATAAGCTAGAAAACGAATGGCATCACAGTATTCTAACATTGGATTTTTCTTTTTGTTAAATACAGTTCTTTCATCTAATGACAAGGCTGGAACAAATGGTTCAACCTTCTTATAAAGCTTGTTTGGGAACTCTGTAAAACGCCAACTGTCTAAATTTGTCGTAACTTCTTTAATTGTAATCATGACGACACCTCATTTCGATAATAACATTTTAACTTAATTTTACAAAAAGTTCAATGTTTTGCTAAATGTCTTTATCTATAAAAAAATTATGTTATAATAAAAAAGGTCTATCCATACTAGATTCACATCATAATAAGGAGAATAAAAACAAATGAAAGTAGAAAAATTAGCAAACAATCGTGTACGTTATACCTTTGAAGTCTCAGTTCATGAATTTGAACACGGACTAGATCATGCATTTGATCACGTGGTTAAAGATGTAGAACTCAAAGGTTTTAGAAAAGGACATGTTCCAAGAAACATTTATGAAACAAAATTCGGAGTCGAATCATTATATGAAGAAGCTCTTAATCATGTGCTTCATCATAAGTATCATGAAGCTCAAGCACATCCTGATTATGAAATCGTCGGTCAACCTGAAGTTGAAGTCGATATCGCAAACATCAAAAGAGGCGAAGTCTTTGAAGTATCATTTAATGCACCAGTTAAACCTGAAGTCACTTTAGGACAATACAAAGGCATTGAAGTTAAGGATATTAAAACCGAAGTATCTGATTCTGAAGTGAATGCAGAAGTTAAAGCATTACTTGCTCAAAAGGGTTCATTAGAACCTAAAGAAGGTGCTGTTGAATTTGGAGATACAGCAATCTTTGATTTTGATGGTTATTTAGATGGCGCTCCATTTGATGGAGGAAAAGCTGAAAATTACTCATTAGAAATTGGTTCAAACCAATTTATTCCTGGATTTGAAGAACAAATGGTCGGTATGGTTCCTGGTGAAGCTAAAGACTTGAATGTGACATTCCCAGAAGGTTATCAAGCAGAAAACTTAGCTGGCAAGCCAGTTGTCTTTAAAGTTTTACTTCACGAAGTTAAAGCTAAGAAGTTAAGTGAGCTTAATGATGAATGGGTTGTATCACTAGCTAGGGAAAATGTTTCTACAGTTGAAGAACTTAATCTATCTACAAGAACAGAACTAGAAACTAAGAAACAACAAGAAGCTGAAAATGTCATAACTGAACAAGTCATTTCTAAAGTTCTAGAAAATGCTCAAGTTGAAATTCCTAAAGAAATGATTGATGAAGAAATCAAACAATACAAGGCAAGTGTTGAGCAACAAGCTAAACAATATGGACTTGAATTTGATATGTTCTTATCACTATCAGGTGTCACACCTGAGCAATTTGAAGCTCAAGCACTCTCTGATTCTACAAGAAGAGTGAACACAACTCTAGTCTTAGAAGCAGTTGCTAAAGCTGAAAAACTAACAGCAACCGAAGAAGAACTCACTTCTAAGTATGAAGAACTTGCTACAAGATACAACATGCCTGTTGATGAAATCAAGAAATATTTACCAGCAGACATTCTTTCGAATGATGTTGCCATCAATAAAGCCTACAAATTAGTCGTTGATTCTGCAGTTAAACTTTAATTGAAGGGGACATTGTTCCCTTCTATTTAAAAGAGGTATTGGCACTCGTGCTTATCGATTGCAAATATCATAAAGTATGCTATAATATTCATGAAATACAGAAGGATGTGAAATCATGGAACTACAAAAGAATTTACCAGCAATTATCGTGCGTGGAACAACACCAATTCCAAACAACGATTTCCGCATTGAAGTTGGCAGAAAAGTGTCACTCAGAGCTGTTGAGGAAGCAGAAAAGAACTTTGGTGGTTATGCAATCATCTTAATCCAAAAAAATCCTTTAATCGAAGAACCAACAGTTGAAGATATTGAAGCTTATGGTACTTTAGTTAAAGTACAAATGAAGATTAAGCTTCCTAATGATGCTTATAAAGTGAAATTCTCAATTTTATCAAGAATTAAGGTCAAGGAATATTTCCTCACTGATCCTTATTTTGTTGTCGAATATGAAGAACAAGAAACTATTTCTGGAAATGTTGAAGAAGAAGTGACCTTGGTCAAGATGATTGTTACTGAAGTTGCATCTAATGCACAAACGATACTTCAACCAAACAATCAAGTGATGGAAAAAATACAGCAAGGATTGACATCAGACCGCGTTTGCGATCTGATCACTTTCAACTTGAAATCCTCAGAACAAACCAAATACAAATATTTAGAAGAAAATCATTTAAATGTTCGTTTAAGAATGCTTTTAGAAGACATTAATAAGCAAAAGATGATTGTTGATCTTGAACAAAAGATCAATGATGAAATCAAACGTTCGATTGATGAAAATCAAAAAGAATACTATTTGCGTGAAAAGATGAGAGCGATTCAAAATGAATTAGGCGACAAAGCAAAAAGAGAAGA
>JAIPGC010000087.1 GCA_021736335.1 Acholeplasmataceae bacterium
ACGAAATTCATGTTGTCATGGTTGTTGGTGGCTACCGCAATGGAGACTTTGTCGATTATGAAGACAAAGACATGTCAATGATGTTTAATCTTGGAGCTGGTGGCGGAGCGATTATATTAAAAAAGAATTATCATAAAAATTTATTGTTGGGATCACATATCATTGGTGATGGCTCACTTTCGAGAACAGCTGGTGTCGCAATTGGGGGCATATGCAATCCAATTACGCCAGATAATCTTGAAGATGCTAGAAAATCATTAAGATTACTAGATCCTGTAAAAATGAAGGATCGATTGAATGAGGTATCGATGCCTAATTGGTTTAAGTGCATCGATGAGTCCTTAAGAAAATCGAATCTGACTAGAAAAGATATTACCTTCTTAGATATATTGCATATCAAACGTTCAGGCCACGATTATATGCTTGAAGAACTAGGATTGAGAACTCATCAAACCATATATCTTGAAGATTATGGGCATATTGGACAAATTGACCAAATTCTATCATTGCATCTTGCTTTGAAATCAGGACAAGTCAAAGATGGTTCCGTTGTTTGCATGTTAGCTGCAGGTATAGGATATGTTTGGGCAGCAAATATCATACAGTGGGGTGATCACAAATGAGTTTAGCTAGTTTTTTAGGCATCTTATTTGCTGCGTTGTCTCAAGCAGCTGTACTCGCTTTAGTTACTCTAGGTATTGTCCTCATCTTCAAAACAAGTTTTACAACAAACTTCGCACAAGGTATGGTCGGAACATTATCAGCATTTACTGTTACAATGTTTCAAATTAACACATTGAGTGTGATATTTCCTCATATCAGTGGCACAATGATTATCTTGTTGTCATTAATATTTGGTGTTCTATTCGGTTTTGCAATAGGATTATTTATCGATGTGATATTGATTCGAAAATCTAGGTATTCGAATCCTTTAAGTAAACAAATGATTACAATGGGTATTGTCTTATTTCTTACAGGATTAATTCCTACTGTTTTTAGAAAGAATATTGACGATATGCCAACACCAAGACCTATATCAACTGGTAAATGGATTTTTAATGTCTCAGGTACCGATGTTATCGTACCTTTGCATAATGTTATAACAATCATTATTGCTATTGTGATTATATCAGTCATCTTTATTATGCTTAAGTACACAAAATGGGGTTTAGGTGTAAGAGCAACAGCATCCAATGAAAAAGTTGCAAGTATGATGGGTGTAAACACAAAGCTTATCACAGCACTCAGTTGGGGAATCGCTTGTGGTCTAGGATCTATTGGTGCAGCACTTTATGCGCCAATGACTACTTCGCTTACTTTAGGCATGATGGTCTTTATGCAGGTCAATGGATTCTTAGCTGCCGTCTTAGGTGGTTTTGCTACATTCTTTGGACCAATTGTTGGTGCCATTCTCATCCCAATCATCACAGTATATCTATATGGTGTTTCTGATATTTGGAATGTTGCATTTGTTTATGTAATTATATTGATTATTATTCTCATCAAGCCTGTTGGTATCTTCGGCAAGAGAATTGCAAAGAAGGTGTGATGAGATGTTAGAAAATCAAAAAATCAAAAAGAATCATTTAGGTCGCTTTAAACAATCTTACATAACAGTATCCAAACACCCTTACTTTGGGATTGTCTTAACAGGTTTTATTCTTATCATGATCCAAGTATTTGGCTTAATGGGGCTAGTTAATGCTTCAACTGTAAGTTTATTGACACCTGCAATCATTTATTTCATTGTAGGATTAGGATATACATTACTCTTAGGATATGCTGGTCTCGCATCTTTAGGTACAGCTGGTTTTATCGGACTTGGTACATATATTATTGCTCACATGTCAGGTAATCTTGGTCTTCCTACAGAGTTTGCAGTGTTAACCGGAATCGTAATTGCAATCCTTTTAGGACTAGTTGTAGGATTCATTTCTTTAAGAATAGAAGGTATGTATCTAGCAATCATCACTTTGGGTATTTCTGAAATACTTGTTGAAATATTCAAAAAGAATGTTGCTATTACACATGGCAATGCCGGATATAACTTCTTTAAATTATCATTTTTAGGTTTAGAATCAAAGTTGACCAATTCATTTTTCATCACTTATTACTTAATTGTGATTGTGATGGTGTTCGTGATGATTTGGACAATCAACTTAATTAAAAGTCCAACTGGACGTGCTATGTTGGCTATGAAAAATAGCACATCTGCTGCACAAGCCATGGGAATTAGTGTTCTTAAATATCGTTTACTCGCATTTGTTATCGCAACGGTTATCGCTATATTTGGTGGTATGCTCTACATGCTCAGATTCTTAAATACTCAACCTGGATCATGGGGTATCGCCTTATCACTTAATATTTTAGCTGCTGTCGTTATCGGTGGTACAAAGTCGATGTATGGAGTCATGGCAGGAACATTTATCATATTTGCTTTAAATGATATTGTTTTAAAGCGTATGGCGTTCTTCCAAGAATTCCCCAATGCATCATATATCTTAAATGGTTTACTCATCATCCTTGTTGTTATGTTTTATCCAGGTGGTATTGTCAGACTATTTACAGATATTAAGCATTGGATCATCAAATTAAGCAAAAAAATTAAATCAGGATGGAGGGATTATCATTATGGTAAAGATACTAACATCGCTGAATAAATTCCTCTTAAAAAAACAAATATCCAATATTGAATACAAAATATCATTTATTGATGCATACTTGCCAATCTATTTGGCTAAATTGAATGCAAGACTTGATCAAAAAGTTTCCAACTTAAAAGAAAAACAGCAAGAAATGCTTCTTCAATTTGAAATTGATACGTTATCTGATCAGGATTATCAAAAGTATAAGACAGATGATTTACTAGAAAAACTCAAGAAAGCATACTATTGGAAAGAAAGAGCTGTAAATCAAAGCATCAATCGTTTAGAATTAAAAACCAAGAATCAAGAAAAAATAGCTGAGTTAAATAAAAAAAGAGTACTAAAGCTTGAAGCATTGAAGCAAGAACTATTGGATAAAGAAACTCAAATCTTAAATGCGAATCAAAGACACATTGATGATGTAGAACTTAAACAAAAAAAGATTCAATATGAACAAGAAAAACAAAAGTATCATCAAGCACTTAATGAATTTAAGAATCCATTAGTTGATCAACTCAAAATATCTTATGCAGCATACGAAACAAAGATGATTCATAAGCAAAATAGTCTAAAGGAAAAGCTAAGTCAAGCACAAAAGAAATTAGAATCTATTCTTAAAAACGAGAGCATACAAAACATGCTTCATGAAAAATTAGGACAAGATGAAATCTTAAAGATTGAAAATCTGACGATGCAATTTGGTGGTTTAAAAGCTGTTGATAATCTGACATTTGCAGTTAAAAAAGGTGAGATATTTGGACTAATTGGTCCAAATGGAGCTGGAAAAACAACCGTGTTCAATTGTATTACTCAGTTTTATAAATCTAATTCAGGTGAGATATACTATCAAAATTCAAATCATGAGGTTGTATCTCTTAATAGTTATAAAGTCCATGATGTTGTCAAACAAGGTATTACTAGAACATTCCAAAATGTTGAACTCATATGGGAACTGAACATTTTAGATAACATGCTTGTTGGAGCTCATAGCTTATATAAATCGAACTTTTTAGATCAGTCATTGCATCTTCTAAGACTGAAGCGTGAAGAAGAAATCCTTAAAGCAAAAGCTTTAAAAATATTAACTGATTTGGGTTTATTTGTTTATAAAGATTTTTATCCATTAGGTCTTCCTTATGGGATTTTAAAGAAGATTGAACTGGCAAGAACGCTCATGACCAATCCAAACTTGATTATCTTAGATGAACCAGCTGCAGGATTAAATGACTTAGAAACCAAAGAACTTGCACAAACCATTAAAAAGATTCAAAAAGAGTATGATTGTACAATCTTCTTAGTAGAGCATGATATGGAATTGGTGATGGAAATATGTGATACGATCTGTGCCATCTCATTTGGTAAAAAACTAGCAATAGGAACTCCAATCGAAATCAAGAAAAATCCAGTTGTTCAAGAAGCATATTTAGGTGGTGAGTAATATGCCAATATTAGAAATTAAAGACTTAGTTGTCGATTATGGCATTATTCGTGCACTTAAAGGGATTAATATGAAGGTTGAAGAAGGAACAATTGTTGCTGTGTTAGGCGCCAATGGTGCAGGTAAAACAACAACTATTCGTACTATTTCTGGAGTCGTTAAAGCAAAAAGTGGACATATCATATTCGATGGTAATGAAATTACAAACAAAGAATCCTATAAGATCACAGAAAAAGGTATTCTACAATCACCTGAAGGTCGATTGATTCTCATAGGATTAACCGTAGAAGAAAATTTACGTGTTGGTGCATACTCACTCAAACCAATAATTAGAACCATTATCAAAAACGGTGTTGAAACAAATGTAAAAGTGAGTGTACGCGAATTGATTAATGAAACACTTGAAGAAGTTTATGCTTACTTTCCTATATTAAAAGAAAGAAAGAAACAACAGGCATCAACTTTATCTGGTGGAGAACAACAAATGTTAGCCATTGCTAGAGCTTTAATGGGAAGACCAAAATGTCTTTTGCTTGATGAACCATCATTAGGACTAGCACCACTGATTGTAAGAGATATCTTTAAGATTATCGAAGAAATTAAAAAAAGAGGTCAAACCATATTTATTGTAGAACAGAATGCATATCAAACATTAAAGATTGCTGATTATGCATATGTCTTGGAATTAGGCAAGATTAAATTTGAAGGTACCGGTCAGGAATTACTTGGTAACGACGCTTTAGTTAATGCTTATTTAGGATCAAAATAGGTTTATTCTACTCAAATAGTAGTTAAAATAATAATTGCCTTAGGCAAAAAAAGGAGAAAATATGAAAAAAACTGTTTTGTTATTACTCGTCTTTGTAGCTTTATTTGCTTTAGCTGCATGTGAACCAGGCGAAGAAAAAATTGTTGTTCAGGGTGTAACTGACACTGAGATTATCGTTGGTAATACTGCTGCGACATCAGGCGCATTTGCTGCTGTTGGTGTTCCATTCAATGCAGGTATTGAAGCTTATTTCAAGCAAATCAATGACGCAGGTGGAGTCAATGGTCGTACAATTACTTTCATCACTTATGATGATACTTTTGATCAAGCTACTGGTATAACATATACTAAGAAACTTGTTGAAGAAGATAAAGTATTTGCACTTGTTGGTCACTTTGGTACACCTACTGTTGGTGGAACTGTAGACTACATCCAAGAAGTTGGCGTTCCTATGGTTTATGCTGCTACTGGTATTAATGCATTATATTTCCAAGAATCACCTGCAAACCCAGTTATGGCTGTTCAACCAATCTACAAGACTGATGGTCGTGTGATGACTGCTCGCGCATTAAATGAATCATTATTTGGTGCTAATGCTGATCAAAAATTAGGTGCAACTGCTAAAGTTGGTGTCCTATACACTACTAGCGATGATGGTATGTCAATTAAAGAAGGTATTGAATTCCAAGCTGCTGAAGAAAATAGAACTGATAGTTTTATTTACAAATCATTTTCTGCAGAAGATGTTGCATCATTGACAACTGCTATTCTTGAACTTAAGACTGCAAATGTTGGTGCTGTGATTATTGCTGCTAACCAAGTTCCATTTAAGACTGCTGCTGGCGTTCTAAGCACTCAAGGCGTTGATGTTCCAGTATTCACATCATATGTTAATGCGAATGCTTCTGCAGTTGATGCAACTGTAGATTATGGCTTTGATATGTATGCTAATGCTTGGATCGATATCGTTGATGCAACTGGTTTATATGGTTTCTCACAAGCTTATTGGGATTTCGTAGCTGTGATGACTGCTGCTGGTTATGATGGTGCTGATGATGAAGATGATCTTCCAAATTATACTGCTAATGCATATTCAATGGCTGGTTATATTGCTGCATCATTATTTGTTGAAGGTTTAGAAAGAGTTGGAACTGATGAATTGACATGGGCATCATATATTGCTGCTATGGAAGAATCACCACTTACTGTTCCAATGGGTGGACTTGTTGATTTCACTGATGGCAAACGTTGGGGTATCGCATCAATGGCTTTACTTAAGTTAAACATCACTACAACTACTGTTAATGAAGTTGAAGTTAGAACTGCTGCATGGGCAAAGATTTACGGCATTGAAACACTTGATGCAATCGTTGCTAAATAAAAATTATTTTTCATGATAAAATGATGGGGAGAGGCGACTCTCCCCTCATCTTCATTTTTTTAGAAAGAGGCATTTATGAAAACACCTAAAACAATTACTGTACAAGAAGCAATCAAATTAGTAAAAAGTGATGATATCATTGTCATCGGTATGGCTGGTGCTGAACCAAGATTATTTTTAAGAGAATTACATCATCGTGCAGATGAAGTTAAGAATGTGCGTGTAACAAATTGTTTACCATTTGAAAATGCTGAATTTTTTATAAATCCGATTTATAAATCATCATTTTCAGTTGATAGCTGGTTTTTTGGACCTTCCTTAAGAAAGGCTTCAGAAAATGGTAATATTAGTTTTA
>JAIPGC010000088.1 GCA_021736335.1 Acholeplasmataceae bacterium
GGAAGAAATGAATTCTTATATGATCCAAAGAATAATCTTTGCATCGATAGCACATATGTCATTGCTCGTTTAGAACTTGATTTCATTGATGAGATTAAATGGCCAGGAAATATAGGTATCGGAACAGCCGTTGGTCGCATCGGAAATAGCTCATTTGCTCTTCTTCAAGGTTTGTATCAAGATAAAAAGTTGGTAGGAACCGCTGAATCAGTCATTGTCCAAGTTGACATGATAACAAGAAAATCAAAAGTGTTATCAGATACTCAAAAAGAATTCTTATCAGCATATGTGCTTAAATGATAGAATCACTAACTAGAGGAAAAATATATGACATTAATCGATAAACTCAAACAAAGACGATCTTATCGTGAATTTGAAACAGAATCACTTGATATTCAGCTATTAATTGATGCTATTGAGGCTGCTAAGTACGCTCCAAATGGCGCAAATAAACAACCATGGACTTTCTGCATCGTAAAAGATCCTAAAATTAAAAAGGAAATTCGATTAGAATCAGAAAAAATCGAAACACAATTTTACAAAAAGATAACACCAGACTGGAAAGCCGATTTATCTCATCTTGATGTCAACACATCAAAGCCCTTTCTTGAAGAAGCTCCTTACTTGATTGTTATCTTCAAGCACATCTTTCAATATGATGAAGATAATCATCAGACAAAAGTCTATTATCCTGATATATCTGTTGGGATTGCTACTGGAATGCTGATATCAGTTCTAACCGATATAGGTCTAGACATACTAACCTATACGCCTTCTCCCAATCAATTCCTATCTGATATTCTAAAAAGACCAGGTAATGAGAAACCATATTTAATCCTTGTTGTAGGAAAAGGATCAAAATCCTATAAACTTCCAAAAATAACTAAAAGATCGAATGAAGATGTCATTAAAATCTACTAAATAAAGAGCCCCAATCGTATGGATTGGAGCTCTTTCATTTTTGTTCATTCAATTAATAATTAATTCCTGCAGGTTTTATATTTTCTTTCGTGTGACTACTACATGGTGTAACACCATAAACCATGCCACATACTGGACACTTCTCTTCATAGTGAACCATATAAAATCCATTTCCACATTCACAAGTCATTAAATGTGGTACTTCTAATATACCTTGTCCAACTTTGACTTGTCGCACTTTATCAACGATTGCTTTCCCATCATTTAAGTCTGGTGCACAACCATCATTTCCTGAACATGATTTGATTTTGTCTTCAGTCTTGCGATCCATTTCATCATGTAAGATTTAAACTGTATTAGGTTAGATTTAATACGTTTAAAATCTTTACTCCTTTTCATCTAATTTAATATACTAATAATGTACTGTGGATCTGTGCCATTTAATTACAGCTAGGACTGTTTGGAGTTGACGCTTACCACGGTCTTTATTTTAATCAGCAATAGTTAGTTAGCGTAAGACGCTTTTTACATGATTATGAGATAAAGACTAGGCTGGACTTACCACACGTACAAATACTCTTTAGGAGGTGTACTTATGAACTATATCGGCATCGATATTTCAAAGTACAAGCACGATTGTTTCATCGCCACGGAAACAACCAATCAACAGTTCTCATTTGAGAACAGTCAGTTAGGGTTTAATGAACTTTTAGGACACTTTAAACCTTACAGCAAGCAAGAAATGATAATAGGCTTAGAGGCCAAAGGTCACTATGGTGAAAACCTTAAGTCATTTCTTACCCTCCATGGCTATGCGTTCATGGAGATTAATCCTTTTCTAGTGAAGAAGTTTTCCGAAGCCCAATCACTGAGAAAAACAAAGACGGATAAGAAAGATGCACAAATGATTTCAACCTATATGAGATCTGTAGACTACAAAGCCTATCATCATCAATCTTATCATATAAGTGCCTTAAAATCACTGACTAGGCTACGTTTTAAACTCATTTCTATTCGAACGAAACACTACAACATGATGACCAAGGTCTTAGATATCATATTTCCTGAATACAAGTCCTTCATGCGGGAACAAGGCTATTCAGAGACATCTTTATACCTTTTAAAGCACTTTTCATCTCCAGATCGAATCGCAAAAATGAAGGAAAATCATTTTGAAACTTTAAGGAAACTTTCAAGAGGTCAGTTTAATTATCCCAAATTTGTAAAACTCAAAGCATTAGCATCTCAAACGATTGGTATCACACAAGATCATCAACTCTTCAAGCTGAAGACTTCAATCTCTTATGTGGAAATGATCAATCAACATATCGACGAGACTGAGAAACAAATCACAGCATTAATGGATCAATATCCAACTTATATTCAGACGATTAAAGGTATCGGTGTCATCTCAGCAGCTGTCATAATATGTGAATATGGCGATATTTCACTTTTTTCAAATCCAGCTGAGATGTTATCCTATGCAGGTCTTGATTCGTCGATTAAACAATCTGGAACGATGTCTTCTACAGGCAAGCTAGTGAAGCGTGGCAGCAAATACTTACGTGCTACACTCATTAACATCTGTCAAACCGTGATGATTTATAATCCTGTATTCTATGCTTATTACGATAAGAAGAAACAAGAGGGGAAACATCACCGTGTCGCACTCGTTCATCTCGCTAAGAAACTCATTAGAGTCATTCACCACATTGAGACCAACAAAGAAGATTTCGATTCAAAGAAGTTAAAATAACGGATACTTAATCTGTGGCGGTTAAGTAAAAAGTCATCTGTAATATAAGCTAACCTCTAGAATTTATCTGCTATAGGAGGTTTTTACTGTATACCTTTATAAAGTGCTTGACTTTTAATAGTTAGTCAACTCCTTATAAACCATATTATACATAGTTTTTTTAAGATGTCTTGTAAAACGATAATCGATAAGGTACCTAATCATTGCTTAGCAATTTTATTGAACTTATAATATCTTTATGTACAATATCTGATTGTTTCATGGGTAATAACATGAACACATGAGGACAATTATAGAATACCTTTAATTTGATATGAGGATTTTGTTCCTCAAATAGTAGCATATCTGGATATAAAATATCGTTTGTACCAGTATAGATATGAATGTTTTCATCATATTCGTAATTCAATGGGAATAAGAGTTCATTAGAATCTTCTATATCTTGGTATGCATTCAATCCTACAAATCTAGATATTGATAACAACTTATCTTTACTCATATAAAGTGTCATATCTGGATTTGATAATGTAAAATCAATCCATGGTGATAAAAGAATATTAAGTTCTGGCTTCTTAATTCCTCTTTGTTTGATCAGCTGCAAGATTGATAGGATGACTAGTGCTCCTGCACTATCACCTATTAAGATAAACTTATCTTTTGGATAAAGTGTTGTGATTTGCTCATAGATTCTATAGGATATTTCAAAGATTTCCTTAGTTTTATAATGGGGTATCATGGGATAGATGATATAGCTTGCTTTAGCATCTGTACCTTTTACCCACTTATTGATTATCATCCATTGAGGTAACCCTCCATTCAAGCATAATCCTCCACCATGAAAATAGATGATATGAAGATTATTTTCTGATTTTTCGTTGATTGTATGAAATTCGAATTCCATCAATTGTTGTGAGTGGACTTGATGTAAAGATTTAATAATTTTAGGCACTTGTTCAGGTTTCTCTTTTTTAGCCAAATCTAAAAAGGTCTCATTTGATGAGACTGTTTTTAATATGACCTTGGATAAAATATTAACCGATCCTTCAACATATTCTTTCATCTATAATCTCCTGTTTTCTTGAAAACGTTCATTATGCCATTTTCATAATACTCTTGATGTAATATTGTCTAAACTCTGGATCCATAAACATTTCAATTTTCATTGATCCATGTAATTTCATTTGTGAAATTTGGATGAACAAGGGAATACAAAAAGATGAAAACAACAAAATATACTTGGCAAACAATTCCTTCTGATTATGGATATTCATTGCTTCTGCTAAACTCTTATAAACGAGTTGAGTGAACTCGTTATCAGCAAAGAAATTATCAATGAGCATACTTGATGATTCACTTTGAATTTCTGATGATAAGAAGAGATAATTTAATAGTCCTACATTTTCAAGTGAGAAGTTATAGATATAATTCATCATTTTCTCTAATTTCTCTTCAGTTGTTTTTCCATCATGAACATTGATGACTTGTTCTGTAACAAAGCGTTTCAATTCACCTAAGACTTCTTCAATGACAATCTTCATCAACTTTTCTTTACTTCCAAAGTGATAATTTACTGCTGCAATGTTCACATAAGATGCATCTGCAATATCTTTGATGGTGACAGTAGCATGCTTTTGGATGAGAATCTTTGTGTTTTCTATGAGCTTTCTTTTGATTTCTTGGCTTGACATACTAAAACCTTCCTTCATTTGAAATGATGTTTTAAATCATGTTTCATATCTTATTTATATCATAAAAAACATATAATTAAAATGAACATTTAAAATTATTGTTTAAATTACACAATTGAGGTGTAGATATGAAAAAGATAGTGATTTTTATAGGTGTGATGGCCTTATTACTGGCGTCATTCCTTTTTATTCCAAAAACAACTACAAATTATGACTTAACGATTTATCTGCCTGATGACTCAGGTACAAAACAAGGTCTAGAAATTATTAAAAATGAATTTAGCGAGGAATCGGCAATTCAAATTTTAGTGATGGATGTCACATCCCAAAACTTGATTACACTGATGAATTCGATTGAATCTGTTTCTTTAGTTAAGCAGGTTATCTGGTTAGACGATTATGTCGATCTATCCATAGTTCCAATTGAATTCATTGATGCACAAACACTTTCTCCATTCTATCAAGATGGTGATGCTTTATTCACCATCATTTTTGATGCTGATGCTTATGATACTGCTTTAGAAACTTCAATTAATTCAATCAAAGTCTTACTATCTGACTATGAACTTCACCTTAGAGGTGATGTCTTATCAAATATCCAAGCTAGAACTGTCGCTTCTGGTGAAGTCACTAAAATCTTATATTTGATCATTCCCATTATTATCATCATTTTACTTCTCGCATCTCATGCTTGGGTAGAACCTTTACTTGTTTTAATTGTTTTAGGTATTGCTGTTCTATTTAACATTTTCACAAACGGTTTGTTATCTAACGTTTCATTTATCACACAAACAATGGCTTTAGCGCTTCAACTCGCTCTATCAATTGATTACGCATTATTTATGATTCATCGATTTTATGAGGAAAGAAAAACCAATAACGCTCATGATGCATCAATTTTAGCTAGAAATCATGCCTTCAAATCAATCACTGCGTCTGCACTAACAACAATTGCTGGCTTTACTGCCTTATTCTTCATGAAATATCAGATAGGATTGGATATTGGACTAGTCTTATCAAAAGGCATCATATTCAGCTATTTATCTACTATGATTCTTCTACCAACTTTACTCTATTGGTTTGATCCTCTCATTCAAAAAACAAAGCACGGTATGCTCATTCCATCATTTGCTAAGTTCTTTAAGCTTCAATATAAATTAAGATATGTTTTGATTTTCATACTGGTTGCTGCTATAGGATTAGGTGCTTACTTTCAATCTCAAACAACCTATATTTATGGATCAAGTACTGTTGGTGGATCAGTGAGTACTCTTTCTTTAGATAAAAACCTAATCAGAGAAAGATTTGGTTATAACAATCAGCTCGTGATCCTTTTTCCTAATGAAACTGTAACTCAAGAAGTGGATTTAGCTCAAGCACTGCTTGCTCATCCTCAAATAACACATGTGGAAGCACTTGTAACAAATGTTGATCCTAACATCCCAAGAGCATTCCTTCCCCCTGAAGTAGTTAATCAATTTGTTGGTACAAACTATTCGAAAATGATTATCACCACATCACTTTATGAGGAAAATGATGCTCTATATCAATTTGTAGAAGACTTGAATGATTTAGTAAACACTGAATATGATGAATACTACATTGTAGGAAATGCTTCAGCACTCTCAGACATCAGAACCTCAATCTTAGATCAGAATCTACTGATCACTTTATTAACCATTATTGCTGTAGGTGTTATTGTAGGTATCATTTTTAAATCTTTCACAATTCCTATCTTACTTGTAGGTATCATTCAAGGTGCAGTATGGATTAATCTATCTATCTTATATTTCATGGGTACTGAAGTCATCTATATTGGATACTTGGTTGTTATGAGCATCCAATTAGGAGCAACCATAGATTATGCAGTTCTTCTTACCAATAGGTATCTAGATGAAAGAAAAATGCTTCCAAAGAAGGAAGCCATGCTTGAAGCATATTCTAAATCTTCAATATCAATCTTAATTTCAGGTGCTATATTAACGATAGCGGGTTTTACAGAAGGCATATTTTCTAATATTGATGCAGTCACTGATATTGGTCTACTCTTAGGAAAAGGAGCGATGATTTCATCCTTAATGATCTTCATCTTCTTACCAACTGCTTTAGTACTTTTAGATAAAATCATCGTCAAACAGCCTAAAAAAATTAAAAATAT
>JAIPGC010000004.1 GCA_021736335.1 Acholeplasmataceae bacterium
AGAACTGTGGTAAGAGTCTCCTTTAATAGTCTAAGCTATACAAAAATGAAACAAATCCACAGTGCTTTATTTAATTATAACAATAGAAAGAAAGGAAGCTATACTCAATCTACTATTATAGTTTTGAGTATACAAGAGATAAAAATGATCAATATTACATTTCCAGATGGAAGCATTAAAGCTTTTCAAAAAGGAATTTCTGCATTAGAGATTGCAGAAAGCATTTCAATCAGTTTAGCTAAAAAAGCAATAGCTGCTGTTTTTAACAGCGACTATATTGAACTGTCAAGAACATTGGAAGAAGATGGAGTTTTAGAGCTGCTCACTGATAAAGACCCTAGAGTTTTAGATGTGGTAAACCACAGTACTGCACACTTAATGGCGCAAGCAATTACACATTTATATCCAGGTGTGGCTTTTGGTGTTGGACCAGCAATAGAAGAAGGATTTTACTATGATGTCGACTTTGGTGATGCTAAGGTCAATGATGAAGATCTTGTTGCTATAGAAAAAGAAATGCTTAAGATTTCAGAACAAGATTTGAAAATAGTTAGAAGTGAAGTTACTTATGCTGAAGCAAAAAAGATTTTTGCTCATGATCCATATAAACTTGAATTGATTGAAGAACATAAGGATGCAGGACTTACTGTCTATACACAAGGCGATTTTACTGATTTGTGCCGTGGTGGACATGTTCCAAGCACCAAAATGCTAAAAAACTTCAAACTCTTGAATCTTGCAGGTGCCTATTGGCGTGGAGATTCTCATAATAAAATGCTTAATCGCATCTATGGAACTAGCTTTTTAAATAAAAAAGATTTAGATGCTCATCTTTTATTATTGGAAGAAAGAAAACAAAGAGACCATCGTAAGATTGGTAAGGAATTAAATTTATTTATGTTAAGCAAAGAAGTTGGTGCAGGTCTTCCTTTTTGGTTACCTAAGGGAGCAACCATCAGACGCGTGATTGAAAGATACATCACTGATGTTGAAATCAATTTAGGTTATCTTCATGTTTATACACCAATTTTAGCTGATGTCAATTTATATAAGACTTCAGGACACTGGGATCACTATCAAGACAGCATGTTCCCACCTATGGATATGGGTGATGGAGAAATGTTGGTCATTAGACCAATGAATTGTCCTCACCATATGATTATGTATAAGAATGAAGTGCATAGTTATCGTGAACTGCCATTAAGAATTGCTGAACTAGGTATGATGCACCGCTATGAAAAGAGTGGGGCATTATCGGGACTTCAACGTGTAAGAGAAATGACATTAAACGATGCACATATTTTTGTGCGTCCTGATCAAATCAAAGATGAATTTAAAAGAACAGTCGCATTAATGTTAGCTGTTTATGAGGATTTCAATATTAAAGATTATGTATTTAGAGTCAGTTATAGGGATCCAAAGGATACAGAAAAATATTTCCCTGATGATGAGATGTGGAATAAGGCTGAAAAGATGCTTAAGGAAGCCATGGATGAACTAGAAGTGGATTATTTTGAAGCTATTGGTGAAGCTGCTTTCTATGGACCAAAGCTTGATGTCCAAGTCAAAACTGCTTTAGGTAATTCGGAAACATTATCAACCATTCAACTAGATTTCTTACTACCTGAAAGATTTGAACTCACATATGTAGGTGAAGATGGGAAAAACATTTACCGTCCGGTCGTGATTCATAGAGGTATAGTCTCAACTATGGAAAGATTTGTTGCATATTTGATTGAAGAGTATAAGGGAGCCTTTCCATTCTGGCTTGCTCCAGTTCAGGTAAAAATCTTACCTGTTAATGTTGAACTTCATCACCAATATGTCATGGATGTTCATGAAACACTTCAGATCATGGGATTCAGAGTTGAAAGTGATTTAAGAGAAGAAAAGCTTGGTTATAAGATTAGAGAAGTACAGACAATGAAAATCCCTTATTCACTCGTTTTAGGTGATAAGGAAAAAGATGAAGGTCTTGTCACTTATAGAGCATATGGTTCCCAGCAACAAATAACTGTATCTTTAACACAGTTCATAGAACTGATATCAAAAGAAACTAAAAATAGAAACAAGAAATAAGAAGATTCATGGTGCAATGATTAAGTTGCATCATGATTTTTGTCTATTGGACTAGAATTTAATAATCAAAAATAATAATTGATAATAATTATATTGCAAAAATAATAATTTTATGTTATCATATAGTAGTAAACAGTTTATATCTACAAGAAAAATACTGTTTAATAATTAAGAAACTGGTAAAATAGTTATATGGGAAGAATATAATAAGTAACAATTTAGACTGTGAAAGAAGGTTTTAAAAAATGCTAGAAGTAAGAAACGCACGTATGCTTTATGGAGATTTGGTTGCTGTTGACCACCTAAGTTTTCAAATCAGTCCAGGAGAGATTTTTGGATTACTTGGAACAAATGGTGCCGGTAAAACAACGACATTTAGAATGATTATGGGACTACTCGATCCAACTGAAGGAGAAATTCTTTATAATGGAGAAAAAGTTGGATATCATAGTGTCAATGAAATTGGGTATATGATTGAAGAGCGTTCATTGTTAACAAAAATAACGGTTAAGGAATTAATGTTATATTTTGGACAGCTCAAAGATATGGATCCAAAGGTTATTCTTGAGCGATTGGATTATTGGTTGGATCGATTTGATATTGTTGATTATAAGAATAAGAAAATCAAAGAACTATCTAAAGGAAATCAGCAAAAGATTCAATTTATATCAGCCATCATCAATAATCCTAAATTACTAGTTCTTGATGAACCATTTAGTGGTTTAGATCCCATCAATATGGAACTTTTCGTTGAGGTTATTCGTGATTTTCAAAAACAAGGATCCATGGTAGTCTTTTCATCTCATCAGCTTGATCATGTTGAATCATTTTGTGAACAATTGATTGTTCTTGAAAAAGGCAAAGCTATTATAGAAGGTAGAATTGATCAGGTAAAAAAAGACTTTAAGAAACAAAACATTAGAATTATAGGTGATGTTGATGTTGAGATTATAAAGAAAATACCTGGAGTCTTTAAAGTTATTGAGAATTCAAACGAAATCATAGCTAAGATTGAAAATGAAGAAGTTGCTGAAGCTGTATTTGATTATATTCGTACCTGCCATCACATTGTAAAATATGATGTTGAGCAAGCAACCCTTTCAGAAATATTCATAGCAAAGGTAGGTCAAAGCCATGAAGAAGTTTAAATTCCTTGTGAGATATGGTTTAAAAAAGAGAATAGGAAGAAAGGCTTTTCTTATTTCAAATATTGTGATTGCTGTGTTGATGATTGCGATTATCAATATTCCATCCATTGTGAGTTTATTTGGTGGGGGAGAAGATCCAAATGAACAGGTGAATATTGGTTTGATCAATGAAACAGCAGAGGTGAGCTTACCTTCTGATTATTCAGACCTAATGAATGAAGGAAGCACAGGTATTGATTATTTTGTTTTTAGAACAATTAATGTCAGCGAATTCGATCTCTCAGCTTTCTGGGAAGATGTTGATACTGATATTGTCATACAAATCACGGGCTCTATTGAAACTCCTACAGTGACATTTTATAGTAAAATACCACAACTCAACAATTATCTATTATCAAAGCTTGAATTACAATTAATCAACTATCAAATCACAAATTATCAATCGCCTGTTGTCAATCAGATTTATGCTCCTGATTATGAAGATCCTGAACAAGAAGCATTCATCAGCTCAATGACAAGCATGTTGGTACTACCCATGTTTATATTGATTGTTATGGCTACACAATTTGTTGGAGTCGATATCATTGAAGAAAAATCAACCAAAGCAATCGAGACGATTATTTCAAGTGTGCCATCAAAAACACATTTTCTTTCAAAAATCACAGCAAGTATTTTGTTTGTGATTGTACAAGGTGCTCTAACGATTGGTTATGCAACCATTGCATCATTGATTGGCAAACTTAGTGCATCATCTAGTGCTGTATCATTACCAGTTGGAACCACTTCACTTTTATCATATTTGAGTGATATCATTCCTAATTGGCCAGTAGTATTAACATTTTCTCTGCTCTTCATGATTGTAGGAACACTGTTTTATTTGGTGGTTGCTTCATTATTTGCATCCATGGCGGTTACTCAAGAGGATTATCAGCAATTTCAGACACCACTTATGCTTACATTGCTTGCTGCGTTTTATATTGGTATTTTTGCACCAATGGCACAAGGTTATGGATTTATGAAAGTTATGGCGTTTATTCCAATATTCACACCAATTCTTGCCCCAATTGCATATGCAACAGGATTAATGACTGTTTGGGAAGCGATTATTGCTTTAGTGTCAGTTTCAATTTTCCTAATCATTTCCTTATACTTAGTTGCTCCTGTATACAAGGTTGCCATCTTAAGTTATGATCAAACAAAGTTTGTTACAAGAATTAAGAACAACTTTAAAAAAGCATTTCCAAAAAACGGAAAAATAGAAGCTAAATAGACAATGATGTAGAAAAAAGAAAACATATGATGAGAATTCATATGTTTTTTATGTTTTTAACATCATTTGATATTTATTTTGTTTTGTACCAATAAAAAATGCATTTGACAACGTTAATATAGTGTATAGAATTAAAACAAGAGTGTATCAGCCTCATTTATTAATTTAGTCAAAGGAGCGTGAGTCTATGAAAAACAAAATATTGATGTTCATATTTATCAGTTTATTTGGAGCAAGTGCTATCATAGAACCCATTAGCTCAGCAGCTGATTTTGTAACGGGTGCTACATATATAGTCCATGACAATACAGCTGACCAAGTTGCAGGTGCATCAAGAGATGCAAATGGGAATTATCTAGAAGTACCATCAACAAATGCACAAGGTGATGTTACAACAGGAGCTTCTATTACAAGTCATCCAGATACAGGGACTACAGGTAGTGATCTTACTGCAGGTGCATCAACGAATACGCATTCATCAACAGCTACAAGTGATCTCACAGCAGGAGCATCAACATCTAGATCATCAAGAGATGACGATGACGATGATGATGACGAGTATGAAGATCATGACGAATATGAAGATCATGATGAAGAGGATGAGCATGATGAATACGAAGATGAAGAAGATGAAGAAGATGAAGAAGATGAAGATTATGAATCAAGAACATCATATTTATATTATCGCCATGATGATGACGATGACAATGACGATTAATGATTAAAAGATAAATAAAAAGGAACTTTTGTTTTTCAAAGTTCCTTTTTTCATATTATATGAGATGATTTTCTTTTAAATATTGTTCAATTTGTTTCATGTGTTCATGGTTTTCAGATTCGATTTTTATCTTAAAGACGGAATCTTTTGCTAAACCCACACTCATGATAGCCATAATTGATTTGGCATCAGCAACAAAATCTTTATAAATGAGATAAACGGTAAATGGTAATGATGACATAAAACGAACAAAATTAGTTGCTGGTCTTGCATGCAATCCTTGCTCAGCTTTTAATACAAATTCTTTTTCCATATAAACTCCTTCATAACTGATTGATTTTTATTACTACTGCTTTATTTTATCACATTCATCTCTCATTTAACATGGAAGTGATACATTCAAGCATATTTCACATGATTACATAATATCTAAAATCATTTCTACAAAATCACCATTGTTATCTATTTTTAAAATCTTCAGGTTATCTTTTTGCATAAAAACAACTGGAACATCCATAGAGATAACATTTCTACTTAAAAAATCATAATCAAATGTCAACAATAAGTCTCCTTGTTTAACAGTTTGATCAACTTCAACAAAAGTATTGATGCCTTGACCTTTTAATTCAACAGTACCAAATCCCAAGTGAATCAAGATATTTATACCAGTTTCATGCTTGATGACTATGGCATGTTTTGATGGAAAAATATGAACTACTTTACCATCAATTGGAGCATATAGTTTATGATCAGCAGGATAAATAACAAATCCTTTGCCAACTAAATACTGACTAAATGTATCGTCATGAGTCATTGAGACATCATGATGCTCTCCCTTAATGGGAGCTCTATAATTAATAATCATAAGTGAGCCTTTCATATTGCATGTCATGTTCATTATAATAGAAATTGATGCGTTTGATTCTTTTTATTTTGATATTACCTTTTCATGAGCAAATTAAACATGTTTTTGTTATAATAGTTTTGAGGTGAGTCAAGATGACATATGATGAATTAAGAAGTAGAATAGAAGAAATCATCGACCCAGGATTCAATTTACCATTTAAGGAAGTTAATGGGATAAAAAAATTAGTAATTGGACCTACAGGTGTTGCTGAATTAGAAATTTATCTAAAAGATAAGGTAAAACATGAGCAAGCTGTAAAAATCCAAATTGTTCGCTTAGTGAAAATTGAGCTTGGATTTCCTGGAATCAAAATTGATTTCTTTGAATCAGAGTTTGTTCCAGAAGGACAAAAAGCTATTAAGTATTTGGCAATAGCATCAGGTAAAGGTGGCGTTGGTAAATCCACTGTTGCTGCCAACTTAGCTGCAGCTATGATCAGACAAGGGAAGAAAGTAGGTATCATCGATGCTGATATCTATGGGGCGAGTATTCCATACATCCTAAGATTGCCAATCAAACCTTTAACATCGACTGAAGATGAAAAAATGATTCCACTAGAACAAAATGGAATTCAAGTGATATCAACAGAATTTTTCATGCCACCAGAAAAACCAATTATGTGGCGTGGACCTATGTTAGGGAAATTATTAACACATTTCTTCAATGGCGTTGCATGGCAAGAAGATATTGATTTAATCATTATTGATTTGCCACCTGGAACTGGGGATGTTGCATTAGATGTGAAAACCTATGCACCAACAAGTAAAATTGTTGTTGTTACAACACCACATCACAATGCATCAAGTATTGCTGTAAAAGCTGGACTAGGTGCACAACAAATAGGACATGAAGTTATCGGTGTTATTGAAAACATGAGTTATTACTTAAATGAATGCAATCAAAAACGCGAGTTCATCTTTGGATCTGGTGGTGGTGCACTAGTTGCTAAGAAATTGGGAACAAATTTATTAGGTCAAATTCCTATTGGACAACCACAACAAGGTCATTTTCTATTTGAAGGTAAAGAAGAAACTGGTAAAATCTATAACGATATAGCAGTCAAATTAATTGAAGAATTAAATCTATAAGTACAAATAAAGATTAATCCTCTATTTCAGAATAGGGGATTTTTTTATGCAATATAACTGCATAAAAAATAATTTATTTATATTTATGAAAATTAATACATTAACGTGGTTGATTTATAAACAATAAAGGAATAAAATTAAGCAGTAGAGACAACTTCGTCGTTTATTTTTAATAAAAGCTTAAAATATCACTTTTTTAGGCTAAAAATGGATAGAATCAGACAAAAAAATGACAAATAGGTATTGTGTTACAAACAGTAGTGTGTTATGATTGGTTTAAGCATAAACTGAAATAAATCTAAATAAAGTTGTATTTCAAGGTCTGATTTATGTATTACACGTTAAATTCATTGCATTTTTAACAATAATAGGAATAGAATGAACAAAAGAATATTTTATGGATAGGAGCAGTGCTTATGGACTCTAAAATGGTCGTATATGTCGTTAAACGATTATTGCTTGCTGTAGTAACAATATGGCTGATCATTACAATAACATTTTTTGTTATGAATGCAATCCCTGGAGGACCATTTTTAAGTGAGAAAGCTGTTACACAAGAAGTCATAGATGCACTGAATGCCAAATACGGTTTGGATAAACCTCTCATGACTCAGTACTTTACTTATTTGAAAGATATTGTTCAATTTGATTTTGGACCTTCTTTAAAAAGTAGAGGTAGAGATGTAATAGATATCATTGCTGAAGGATTCGCGGTTTCAGGTAAATTAGGAATCATTGCAGCTGGTTTAGCAATTGGATTTGGTGTCACCTTTGGATCAATTGCAGCAATTTATCGCAATAAATTTATTGATAGTACGATTATGGTTAGCACTACAGCATTTGTAGCGATGCCATCATTTGTTATAGGATCATTCTTGCTTATTGTATTTTGCGTATATTGGCAAGTATTTCCTGCTAATGGTAGTTTACCGGGAGGTATGTTCTTACCAACAATTGCCCTTGCATTATATCCAATGGCATATATTACCAGATTAACTAGATCAAGTATGCTAGATGTATTACAACAAGATTATATCCGTACCGCAAGAGCAAAAGGTGTATCAAATTTCTTATTAATATTCAAACATGCTTTAAAAAATGCACTCATTCCAGTCATTACATATGTAGGACCAATGATTGCTTACATATTAACAGGTAGCTTTGTCGTTGAAAAGATATTTTCAGTCCCAGGACTTGGAAGAACATTCATTAACTGTATAACCAATAGAGACTATCCAGTTATTATGGGAACTACTATATTTTTAGCAACAATGGTTGTCTTAATGAATCTAGTATCCGATATTTTATATAAGGCAGTTGACCCAAGAATTGATTTTAGCTAATGAATTTAGTGAGGAAATCTAAATGAAAAATAACAATCTTGATAAAAAAGTAAAACTATATAATAAACCATTTTCTTTTCATGTTAACGTGGACAGTTTTATACCTGCGACTGCAGAAGAAAGAAGACAACAAATACTTTTAAGAGAAAGTACCAGTTTTTGGAAAGATGGTTTAAGAAGATTATGGAAAAACAAGGTTGCTATGACTTGTGTCTTTATTCTAACGATCATCATCATCTCTATCATTGTCATACCCATGGTTTGGCCATACGCATATGATGATCAACTCGGTGTTACACAAGGACAACCAGTGGATCCTTCATTTGCCAATTTAAAACCTTTTCAATATGGAGAGACAGAACTTGAAATTATAGCTGATGGTGGAGATGTTTTTCCTCATATATTTGGAACAGATACAGCAGGTAGAGATTATTTTATTCGTGTGATCTATGGTGCTCGTGTTTCACTAGCTGTTGGATTCTTCGCAAGTATTATCGTTTTAATTATAGGAACACTTTATGGATCTATATCAGGATACATTGGAGGGAAACTCGATTTATTCATGATGCGTATTGTTGATATCATTTATTCACTTCCAGATATGCTGGTCATCATTATACTTTCAGTGGTGCTCAATCAGATCTTTAAAGACACTCTAGCGAATTCTGTTTTTGCCTCATTAGGGGCGAACATGATTAGTATATTTATTGTATTTGGATTACTTTATTGGGTTGGTATGGCAAGACTAATTAGAGGACAAATACTCACTCTTAAAGAACAAGATTATGTCTTAGCTGCGAAGTCAATTGGTGCTTCACATGGACGTATCATTAGAAAGCACTTATTACCAAACTCCATTAGTGTCATCATCATATCAACTGCTTTACAAATTCCAAGTGCTATTTTTACAGAAAGCTTCCTTAGTTTCTTAGGACTGGGTGTTTCAGCACCTATGCCTTCGTTAGGATCTCTAGCAAGCAATGCATTAAGTGGTGTTTATAGTTATACTTATCGTTTAATTATTCCAGCTATATTTATTAGCTTAATTGTTTTATCACTCAATTTGCTTGGCGATGGATTAAGGGATGCCTTTGATCCAAAAATGAAAGTTTAGGTGATGACATGAGCTTATTAGAAGTTAGAGATTTAAAAACATCATTTTTAACTGATTCTGGAGAAGTTAAGGCTGTTGACGGCATCTCATTTAATGTCGAAAAAGGAAGAGTATTAGGTATTGTAGGAGAATCAGGTAGTGGTAAGAGTGTTACAGCATATTCACTGATGCAGATTTTATCCAATCCTGGAAAAATAACTGGTGGAAGTATTAAATTTGATGGAGAAGAACTCGTTAATGCTGAAAAGAAGGTTCTTCGCAACATAAGAGGCAGCAAAATCAGCATGATCTTTCAAGACCCAATGACAAGTCTTAATCCAGTATTTACAATTGGTAATCAACTGATTGAAGCCATTATGCTTCATACAGATAGAAACAAGGCTCAAGCAACTGTTCGTGCTATAGAAATGATCAAGCTTGTAGGAATCAATGACCCAGAAAAACGGTTAAAACAATATCCACATGAACTATCAGGTGGTATGAGACAACGTGTCATGATAGCTATTGCACTTGCTTGTGAACCCGATATACTTATTGCTGATGAACCTACAACAGCATTGGATGTTACCATTCAAGCTCAAATTCTTGAATTAATGAAGAAGCTTCAAAAAGAATTAGGTATGGCAATCATCATGGTCACCCACGATTTAGGTGTTATTGTGACGATGTGTGATGAAGTAATCGTTATGTATGCCGGAAAGATTTGTGAAAAAGGAAGTGTAGATGAAATTTTCTATGATCCTAAACATGAGTATACAAAGGGTTTATTAAAGTCGATACCTTATGGGTCAAAGACTTTAGGGCGTTTGGTACCAATCGAAGGATCACCTGTTGACATGATGAACATGCCAAAAGGATGTGCTTTTGCTCCACGCTGTAGCAAAGCAATGAAAATATGTTTAGAGCACAAATGTGAAGAGGTTCACCTTTCAGGAACGCATAGTGCAGCCTGTTGGGTAAACATCAAGGAAAAAATAGATAAAAAAGAAATTGTACCAATTAAGGCAAATGAAGAATAAACTAAGACCTTATGAGAATTGGAGGTGATGATTATGATTGAAAATGAATCCAAGAAAATTTTAGTAGAAGTTGTTGGGCTTAAACAATATTTTGACATCCAAACAGGTTTTCTAAAATCAAAAAAACTGAAAGCAGTAGATGGTATTTCCTTTAAAATCAATCAAGGAGAGACCTTAGGTCTAGTAGGTGAATCAGGTTGTGGTAAAACCACAGCTGGTAGATCTTTATTGCATCTATATGAACCAACTGCTGGCCAGATATTTTTTAATGAACAAGAAATAAAGACAAAAGAAGATATTGAAAATTTTAGACAAAATGCATCGATGGTATTTCAGGATCCATATTCATCACTGAATCCGAGAATGACCATCGGAGATATCATTGGCGAGCCTTTGGATGTCCATCATTTGTATGCTACAAAGGAAGAAAGAAGTGCTCGCATCAGAGAGTTGATGGAACTCGTTGGTTTATCAAGCGAACATGCTACAAGATATGCACATGAATTTAGTGGAGGGCAACGACAAAGAGTTGGTATTGCTAGAGCTTTGGCTGTTAGCCCACAACTGATTGTATGTGACGAACCTGTATCAGCATTAGATGTATCCATCCAAGCTCAAATCATTAATATGTTTGAAGATTTACAAGCTAAACTTGGACTTACCTATTTGTTCATTGCACATGATTTATTGGTTGTAAGACATATCAGCGATAAAATCGCTGTCATGTATCTAGGTGAAATTGTTGAAACTGCTTATACAGAGGAATTATTTAAATCACCACTTCATCCATACACCAAATCATTGATGTCTGCAGTACCTTCACCAGATCCAAAGACTGCAAGAACATCACAACGTATTGTTTTAACAGGTGATGTTCCAAGTCCACTAGCAAAACCAAGTGGATGTCCGTTTAGAACAAGATGTCCTCAGGCTCATGAAAGATGCATATCTGAAAAGCCTGAATTAAGAGAGATAACTGCAGATCATTTTGCGAGTTGTCATTTATTAGATGATTTATAAAATCTAGAGCATTTTAGGTTTTAAAATAAAAAGGAGAGAGGAAATATGAAAAAAATTGGTTTATTAGTTTTATCGCTAGCACTAGTTTTAGTTTTATTCGGTTGCAACAAACCTGGTAGCGAATCAGTAAAAACAGTTGATAATTCAGAAGCTGAAATTTACTCAATGGATTTATCTGATATTCCAGGATACGAAAGTTATGTTGTAACAAATGGTACTTGGGCTGAAACATATGATGTCATTATCGGTTTATCAAGACTCGAAACAGATGCAGTCAAGAGAACGGCATTATATCATGCAGCAGAAGATTTATTGATGTTTACTGGAATGATTGTTCCATTGTACTACTATACTGACTTATTTATGGCAGCTACAGGAGTTGATGGAGTCTTTACAACACCAACCAGTATTAAGATTTTTAAGTTTGCTACGATTGACGATGTAGGAACTAACATGAATATTTGTCTTGCTTCCGAGCCAGATACAATCGATCCTGCACTTAATAGTTCTGTTGATGGTGCTACATACATCACACATGCATTTTCTGCACTTACAGGATACAATGCTGACAATCAGCTTGTAGCAGATTTAGCTGTAGCTATACCAACACCTACTGAAAATCTTGACGGAACAGTTACTTATGTATTTGAACTAAGAACAGGTCTTAAATGGTCAGATGGTTCAGCATTAACAGCTGCAGATTTTGAATATTCTTGGAGACGCGCAGCTGCTGATGAAACAGCTTCAGATTATGGTTACCTATTCTCAATTATTGATGGTTATGATGATGGTGATCTAAATATTGATGCAGTTGATGCAACTCATTTTTCGGTAACATTAAATGTTGATGTTCCTTACTTTTTAGAATTGATAAGCAATCCAACATTTATGCCAGTTAAACAATCAATCGTTGAAGCTGATCCAGATGGATGGGCAACAGATCCAGCAACTTATATTACAAATGGTGCTTATTATGTTAGTTCATGGGATCACAATTCAAAGATCGTTTTGACAAAGAATGATGAGTATTGGAATGCAGATTCTATCGTCATGGAACAATTAACTTTCTGGTTATCAGATGATGATATTGCTATTCTATCTAATTTCAAGAGTGGTACATATGATTTCATTGACAATGTTCCAAATGATGAAATTGCAGATTTGAAAGTGAATTATGCAGATGAATTCTTTATCACTGGTCAATTAGGTACATATTTTACTGTATTCAGTAATAATAAAGACTTACTTCCATCAAAAGTTTCTGAAGATATGACCGCTGAAGAAAATTTACTTGCTAACATGGAAATTCGCAAAGCTTTATCTTTACTCCTTGACCGCAACTACATTGTTGAAGAAATCGGTCAAGCAGGACAACTTCCAGCATCATCTTATGTTGCTATGGGTATTACAAATGCTGATGGATCACAATTTTATCTAAGTGCAGGACATTCATCTAGTTTTATCGGATACTATAATACAGCAGCAAGCGCATATGCTGCAAACTGTGCAGAAGCAGTTGAAATATTGAAACAATACTTTGAATATGATGAAGATACAGATAAGTTTACAAACTTCACTACATTTGATTATCTATTCAATACAAGTACTGGACACCAAGCAATTGCTGAATATATCCAAGCTGCATTTGAAGCATATGGTATCAATATCACATTGGTCAATCAAGAATGGGGAACTTTCCTTAACACTAGAAAGAATGGTGAATACACATTTGCTCGTAGTGGTTGGTTAGGTGACTTTAATGATGCAATCACATTCCTTGATATGTGGACATCTGATTCTGGTAACAATGATGCTCAATTTGGTAAATAAACATTATCCAAATTAAAATTTACGCTTTAGAATCAAATTGATAAAAAATCCCAACTCGAGTTTAGAGTTGGGATTTTTCTTATTTGATATCCTTGAATTTAACAATTGGATTTCTTGCTGCCTTGACTTCATCAAGTCTTCTTACGATGGTGTTATGAGGCGCAGTTTTTAACATTTCTGGATCTTCAATGGCTTCTTTTGCTACAATTCTCATGACATGAATGAATTCATCTAATGTTTGTTTGGATTCAACTTCTGTAGGTTCTATCATCATCGATTGGGAGAATATGAGTGGGAAGTAAATTGTTGGAGCATGGAATCCATAATCCAATAATCTTTTGGCAAGATCTAGTGTTCTTACACCAGTTGAGTTATCCTTGAGTCCATCAAAAACAAACTCATGCATACATGGACGATCAATTGGAAGCACAAATAGATCTTTAAGTGAATCCTTGATATAATTTGCATTAAGAACTGCTAAAGGTCCGATGTCACTCATGTTTTCTTTGCCTAAGGTCATCATATAGACATAAGCTCTGATATAAACACTTGCATTGCCATAAAACTGTCCTAATGCCCCTATAGAGTCATTTGAGTTCTCAAAGAAGTAGAAGCCATCTTTTTCCTTAACAATCGGATTAGGAAGGAAATTGATGAGTTTTTCACAAACACCAACTGGACCAGATCCTGGACCGCCACCACCATGTGGTGTGGAAAATGTCTTATGTAAATTAATATGTGTAATATCAAAACCCATATCACCAGGTTTAGCTTTACCTAATAGGGCATTTAAATTAGCTCCATCATAATAAAGTAATCCACCTGCTTCATGAACTAATCTTGATACTTCTAAAATGTCTTTTTCAAAGACACCTGCAGTATTAGGGTTTGTAAGCATCAAACCAGCAATCTCATCATTGAGAACTGCCTTTAGAGCTTCTAAATTGACTGTTCCATCAGGATTAGATTTGATTTCAACTGTATCAAATCCACAAACTGTTGCACTTGCTGGATTGGTTCCATGTGCACTATCTGGGACAATGATCTTATTTCTTTTGTGATCATTGTTTTTTTGATGATAAGCCTTGATAATCATTAGACCAGCGAGTTCACCATGTGCACCTGCAAATGGATTTAAAGAATAAGCTGCTAATCCGGATATTTCTGACAACATTTTTTGAGTGTCATGATAAATATTTAATAATCCTTGAACTGTTTCAACAGGTTGTAATGGATGAATATTAGCAAAACCAGAAAGAGTTGCTAACTCATCATTTATTTTCGGATTATATTTCATAGTGCAAGATCCAAGAGGATAGAATCCTGTTTCAACACCAAAATTCTTTTGACTGACATTTGTATAATGTCTGACGACATCAAATTCGGATACTTCGGGTAGCTCAGCCTTTTGGTCTCTTGTGATTTCTTTAGGGAGATGAACTTTAGGAAGATTCTTTTTCTCTAAATGATAACCGATACGGTTTTCTTCTGATATTTCAAATATCAATTGATCATAGTATTTCATAGCTGTTCCACCACCTTTTGCACAAGATGATCCATTTCTTCAATTGTTCGTCTTTCTGTGACTGCGAATAATAAAAGATTATCTCCAAGATGAAGAGGTCCTAAAATACCATCTGAAAGGAGTGATTTTTCGAAAGCAGCTACATCAAATTTAGCTTTTAGTGTAAATTCTTTGAAGAATGGTTCATTGCTAATCATTTCAAACTTATTAGTATCTAAAAGTTTTTGATAGAGGTAATGAGCACCTTGCATAGATTCAGTTGCAACATCAATTAAGCCTTGTTTGCCCATCGTAGATAGGTAAATTGTCACAGCTAATGCCATTAACGATTGGTTTGAGCATATATTCGAATTTGCTTTTGCACGTCTGATGTGTTGTTCTCTTGCTTGCAAGGTTAACACAAATGCGCGTTTGCCATCAACATCTGTGGTAACACCACAGATTCTTCCTGGCATTTTTCTAACAAATTGATTGAGCGTGGCTAGATATCCACCATATGCTCCTCCAAATGATAAAGGAAGCCCAAATGATTGAAGATCACCACATGCGATATCAGCATGATATGCTCCAGGTGTCTTGAGGAGTGCTAAGGATTGTCCTTCAGCATTCATGATGAACATGCCATCATGAGCATGAACAACTTCAGCAAATCCTTCATAATTTTCAATAACACCAAAATAATTAGGATTTTGAACAATCAACCCCATAGAATCTTGCATATTATTCTTTATAAAATTCAAATCAGTTATAAAATTTTTTTGAGGAACGATAACGACTTCAATGTTTCTATATTTAGCATAAGTTTGAACGACTTCAATGATTCTTGGATTGACTGTTTCACTGATTAAAATCTTATCCTTACCAGTTTGAGCCTTTGCCATAAACATTGCTTCAGCAGTAGAAGTTGCACCATCATACATGGATGCATTAGATACTTCCATACCAGTAAGTTCACAAATCATCGATTGATATTCAAAAATATACTGAAGAGTGCCTTGTGCAACCTCAGGTTGATAAGGTGTATATGAAGTTAAAAATTCTTGACGGCTGATCAAGCTTTTTACCACACTTGGTGTGTAATGATCATAACTTCCAGCTCCTCTAAAGATTATAAGCTCTTGATTAAAAGAAGCTAAAGCTTTCATATGTTTGGTCAGATTATCATCTGATAGGGCACTTGGAATATCATAAGGGTTTTTCAAACGTAATGCCTTTGGAATAGACACAAATAAGTCATCAATGGTTTCCACCTTTGAGACTAAAAGCATCTGTTCTATATCTTTATCTGTATGAGGCAGGTATTTATGCATGATAACACCTATTCCTCACAACAAGCTTTGTATTGGTCTGATTTTAATAATGAATCGAGTTCTTTGATATTAAGTATATCAATCTTGACTATCCAATTTCCATAAGGATCTTCATTGAGTTTTTCAGGAGAGTTGAGCAGTGTTGTATTAACTTCAACAATCTTACCTGAAACAGGTAGATAAAGGTCAGAAGCAGCCTTGACACTTTCAACAGCACCAAACATGTCACCTTTTTTAATGGTGGATCCTACTTTTGGTAATTCAATAAAAACAACGTCACCCATACTGTGTTGAGCATAATCTGAAATGCCCACATAACCTTGATTGCCAGTCACTTTAATCCATTCGTGGCTTTCTGCGTACAACAAACCTTCTAAAATCATGTGAAACCTCCTATTTTTTATAATTCTTGATGTAGAATTTTCTATTTCTTACTTTTGCTGGAATTTTCTTATTTCTAATCAAAACTGATAATTCAGTTCCGATTGCTGAATACGCTAGATCAACTAATGCACAAGCAATTGGTGTTGATACATTAGGAAGAAGATAACCTGTTGTGATATGACCCACTAAAGTGTCATCTGAATATACTTCATAACCATGTCTTGGAATATTTCTTTCTAGTAATTCTAATCCAACAACCTTACGTTTTGGATCTTCTTTATACAATGCTAAAGCATCTCTTCCTATAAATGTTTTATCAAGTTTTACTGCAAAGTTTAATCCCGCTTCAACTGGGTTGATGGATTCACTAATTTCATGGCCATATAAGGGTAGATTTGCTTCAAATCTTAGGGTATCTCTTGAACCTAGACCACAGGGAACAGCACCAGCTTCAATTGAATCATCCCATAATTGTGAGATTAAATAGTTTTTTGCATAGATTTCAAAACCATCTTCACCAGTATATCCTGTTCTAGAAACAATGATATGAAGATCTTGATATGGAACCACTGCAAATGTCATGAATTTTAGATCTTTAACATCTTGTCCAACAATTTTGTTAATGTGTTCTAAAGCATTTGGTCCTTGAATAGCAATTTGACTAAAATCATTAGATTTATTGGAAACTTCAACATTAAAAGCTTTCGATTGAAGCATAACCCAATCAAAGTCTTTTTCCATATTACCAGCATTGACTACAAGGAGAATTTGGGTTGGTTTAATGACATAAACTAATAGATCATCAACAACAAAACCTTGATTGTCACACATGAGAGCATATGTAACTTTATGTGGTTCTTCTGTAATAATATTGGTTACTAGATGATTAACAAATGCTAGTGATTGTTCTCCGGTAACAACAAATTCACCCATATGCGAAACGTCAAAAATACCCATACTTGTTCGTACGGCAATATGCTCTTCAGTAATTCCTGTGTATGACACTGGCATACTGAATCCAGCATATTCAATCATTTTCGCGTTTAACGCTAGGTGTTTTTCGTATAATGCAGTGGTTTTCATAGACATCTCCTAAAAGCGTTTTCTATTTACATTATACAATATATTTTTAGATTTAAAATCGATATGTTTAAAAAACCTTTATTTTATAAAAAATAAAAAAAACTCTTATGATAATTGAATGAAATAGCATCTATTTTGTATTGTATTGATTGAAAAAAGATGAGATTAAATGATATTTTTTAAGGAAGAAAATGATGAGTAAAACCTATATTATTGGGGTTGCATTTCATGAAATGGTTCTTATTTGAAAGAATATTTAGCTATATCATATAAATTATACTCTGCTCGAGCCTATTTTCAAGTATAATAAGATTAAAGGAGATGAAACGATGCTAATTAATGATGTTTTATTACATGTAAAAAGAAATGATGTTGAAAATTCAAAAGCTAGCGTAATCATCACACATGGTATTGCTGAACACTCAGGTAGATATGAGGAAATCACTCAAAAGCTCAATGAAGCTGGATATTCTGTCGTTCGGTATGATATTAGAGGACATGGCCAAAGCCAAGGTAAAAGAGGTTCTTTGAAGTCGTATCACCAAACCATTGATGATCTGCATGCTTTAGTCGTTGAGGAAAAGAAGTTGAATCCTAAGAAAGTATTCATTTTAGGACACAGCATGGGTGGATTAATTGTCAATATGTATGCTGTTAAATATCATGATATCGATGGTGTCATTTCTAGTGCTGCACCATCTAATTTCATTAAAGATGTTTTACCATTTAGATTCATTGGATTTAGATGGTTAGGATTCTTGCCTAGAAAAACTAATTTTGCAGATGATCAATTATCTAGAATCAAATCTGTAGAAGATGCTTATATTGCTGATCCTCTCAATTTAAAGAAATTTTACTTTTCATTAGCAGGAAACATGTTTGTTGGTGGAGTAAGATTTTTGAACAGACATATAGCAGAATATGATGCACCTGTATTAATTCTTCACGGCAGTGCTGATAAGATTGTACCTACTGAATTTTCAGAAAGATTATATAATTTAGTGCCTTCTAGAGATAAGAAGTTATTGATATATCCAGATTCATATCATGAAATATTCAATGATTTGGACAGAGAAAAGGTATTTACTGATGTCATCGCTTGGTTAAACGAACATACAAGTTAGGAGACCGATATGAAAATAGCATTTATTGGAACTGGTGTCATGGGAAAACCTATGGCTTTGCATCTAAGTGATGCAGGACATGATGTTTTTGTCTATAATAGAACATTTGAGAAAGCTAAAGCACTTGAACCTAAAGCAAAAGCATTTAATACAATTAGGGAATGTGTAAAGGATGTTGACGTTGTGATGAGTATTGTAGGATATCCATCAGATGTTATAGACGTTTATGACAAAGTCATAGAATATGCTAAAAAAGGAACCGTCTTAGTCGATATGACATCATCTTCACCTACATTAGCTAAAGAACTATATCACATGGCAAAACAAAAAGGGTTACCTATGTTAGATGCTCCAGTAACGGGTGGGGATATTGGAGCAATCAAGGGAACACTTTCTATTATGGTTGGTGGCGATGAACCTATATTTCAAAAAATATTGCCATTATTTAAGTTAATGGGAACAACTGTAACTTATATGGGAGAACCAGGATCTGGTATGCACGCAAAACTGGCGAATCAAACAGTTATTGCTGGTAATATCATTGGTATCTGTGAAGCTCTCACATACGCAAAAGAGAAAAACCTTGATTTAAATAAAATGCTTTCAGTTATCGTTGGGGGATCAGCAAGTTCTTGGCAAGCAGCTAACAATGGTCCTAAGATGATTAATCAAGATTATCGTCCAGGATTTTTCGTTAAACATTATTTAAAAGATTTAAAACTTGTCTTAGAAGAAAAAGGTGAGTTGAAGTTAGAAGTAGTAGAAAAAGTAGCAAAAGCATATCAACTATTATCAGATCAAGGGTTTGCTGATTTAGGAACACAGAGCATTATTGAGTATTATTTAAGAAAAATGAGCTAGATTTGATCATTTTAAAATAAAATAATGTCAATGATTTTTTATTTATAGTATTTTTATTTACTATTAAGTTTTTTTATGTTGTTCTGACATTTGTACATAGTGTGGAACAAGCCATTAATAAAATATAAGCATAAAATCGAGAAATAAGATACGAAACTATAATTATTGTATTCATATTGACAAATATAATAAAATCGTCTAAAATGGAATTGAAATCCATAATAGACGAAAAGAGGTTTAGTTTATGTATATAGATAGACAAATAGAATCTAGAATTCTAAAAATTAAAGATATGTTTAAAGTATTATTGGTCACTGGGCCAAGACAATCAGGGAAAACTACAACACTCAAGCACTTATTTGAAGGCGACTATAATTATGTAACTTTGGATGACATAACTGATTTGGAAATTGCAAAAAATGATCCAAAACTCTTCTTTCTTAATCATCCATTACCTCTAATCATTGATGAAGTTCAGCTGGCACCTAATCTATTTAGCGAAATTAAAAGAATAGTTGATGAAATAGAAGAATATGGACAAATCATTCTAACGGGATCTCAAACATTTCATTTAATGCAAAATATTACAGAAACACTTGCTGGTAGAGTTGCTATTCTTGAGTTTTCCGGATTATCATTTCGAGAAATAAGTGGCGACCAGTATTCTGGTCCATTTATTCCAAATGATGATTTTTTGAATTCAAGTAGAAGTTCAAGAAACAATATAGATTTATGGGAGACAATTCATAAGGGGAGTATGCCCGAACTATATAAAAAAGGCGATATTGATTGGAAGACATATTATGCTTCATATGTTAGAACATATATTGAGCGGGATGTAAGAAGTTTATTAAATGTAAAGAATCTAGACTTATTTTCAAGATTTATTGTTAGTCTTGCTGCTAGAACTGGACAATTAGTAAATTATACAAACATTTCAAATGAAGTCGGTGTAGATGTTAAGACAATTCAAAGTTGGGTTAAGGTACTTGAAGCTTCAGGAATTATTGCTGTTATAAGCCCTTTTTCGAATAATGCACTAAACAGAATTGTACAAGCACCTATGATATATTTTCTTGATACAGGATTAGTTAGCTATCTACTTAAATGGTATACAAAAGATACATTACAAAATGGGGCTTTGAGTGGGGCTATATTAGAGACATACGCAGTTTCTGAAATTATTAAGTCATTTAAAAACAATGGCTTTCTTGATATTCCCATCTCTTTTTATCGTGATAAGGATATGAAAGAAATAGATTTAATCGTAAATGATAATGGAGTTTTATATCCAATCGAGATCAAAAAGACAATGAATCCAAATTCATCGATGGCTAAAAATTTCAAGATACTTCATAAAGCACTCGGCTTCCAAATATTTAATGAGATGATTCTTTGCCTAGTTAATAAAAAAATAATTCTAAAAGATTACTTGGTTGCATACCCAATAGAAAAAATTTAGTAGTCTATTTTCTTTCGTGGGTGATATTAACAGCAGTTTTGTAAATTATAATCAATTAGCGATATGCATACTGTGCAAACAATCCAGTGTTATACCAATATGTACTAGCATGAAACGACTAAAAATCATTTTCATTATCAAATAATAAATTTTTAATTATGATTAACAGATAATTAAAGAACAATCAAAATGCCAGTATCAATACTTAAAGTTTGAGATTTAGATTACAATATATAAGGAAAATCCATATGGAGGTACGATATGTTAATAGATACTAAGAAATCTAAAAATCAAATTATATTAGAATGTAAACCATTTTTTAGAGGAATAGATAGTTTAGATGTGACTATCGATCGAATAGAGAAGTATTTCTTAGGAAAATCATTTATTGTAGATGAAAGAGGCAAAGATAAACTCGTCGTCTCTAAAGGGAATCTTTTCACTAATATTTTTGCCTTTAAAATGAGTAAACTGAAAAGAAATATATCATTTAGCTTTGATCAAAATGATCAAGTAAAGCTCATCTCTGTTATAGATACAACTGGACAAGTGATTCGACAATCTGAAATGGATTTTTTTATTTTAGAAGTAAAGGAAACTATTAGGTTTATACAGACAAAAGAAGAATACTCATTTTCTCAAAAGCAAAATAAGAAAGCCACAATTGGTAATTACTTAATTTTTTTATTTAGTATTATAATTACTTTGGGGGTTCTCCTGTATATCATAATTTTCTTTTTTTAAAAGTACATAACAACCTTTAATTTGATAAAGTCTTCATAGTAAATTGCATCATTTATTAATATCTCAAGATCCTACATTTCAATAGACAAAAAAAGACGGTTGTACTTTATTTCGTACAATCGTCTTTCACATTTTTTTTACTTGTAATTTCGTCTACTTGATAATCAGACTATGCCCAGTCATTTCCTTTGGTTGAGCAACACCCAATAGATCTAATAATGTTGGTGCGATATCACATAATGAACCAGTACCAACTTGAATATCTTTTCTAGTAATCACAACAGGAACAAGATTGGTTGTATGAGCAGTATGTGGTTCTCCATCTTCACTTCTCATTTTTTCTGCATTACCATGATCTGCAATCACGATAGCAACACCACCTATAGAAAGAATGGCATCTACGACTTCATGTGTGCATTGATCGACAGTTTCAACAGCTTTAATTGCTGCTGGAATTGATCCAGTGTGACCAACCATATCTGGATTAGCAAAATTCAAAATCATCGTATCAAATTTTCCTGATAAAACAGCTTCTACTGCCTTATCTTTGACTTCAAAGGCACTCATTTCAGGCTTTAAATCATATGTTGGAACTTTTGGAGATTCAACAAGAATTCTGGTTGCTCCTTCAAGTTTTCGTTCTTGACCACCATCAAAGAAGAAGGTCACATGCGCATATTTTTCTGTTTCAGCAATTCTAAGTTGTTTTAGTCCAGCATCAGCAATAACTTCACCATATAAATTATTCAAGGTTTGAAGTTCATATGCCAATGGACCCTTAACTGTCTTATTATAATGCATCATCGAAACCAAGAAGATATCTGTAGGAACATTTTTAGGATCAAAGCTTGCTTTACCTTCGGTATGATATGTATTTGCTTCGCTTGGGTTTGAAAATGCAGTTGCTATTCTGATGGCTCTATCTGGTCTAAAATTAGCAAAGATAATAGAATCATGATCACCAATTAATCCATTTTTGTCGACTACAAAAGGTTCGATGAACTCATCTGTAATACCAGCATCATAAGAAGCTTGAGTGCCAACTAGTGCGTCATCATATTTCTTTCCTGTGCCTAAGACCATGTTATCAAATGCAAGTTGAATACGATCCCAATTGTTATCACGATCCATTGCATAATATCTGCCAGATACAGTAGCTACTTTCATCCCGTGATCAATTAAAGTTTTAAGAAATCCTAATCCTGAAACTTGAGGCGTATCTCTACCATCCATAAAAGCATGTAAATAAGGTGTTATACCTTGAGAAACAGCCAAATCATGAAGTGCCATGATGTGTGTAGGATATGCATGAACACCACCATCGCTAACTAAACCAAAAATATGTAATTTACTCTTATTTTTCTTTGCATGATCAATCGCATCTAGGAACGCTTGATTCTTAAAGAAAGAACCATCTTTAATAGCGACATTGATTCTCGTAAGTGATTGATAAACAACACGACCTGCACCTAAATTTAAGTGACCAACTTCACTGTTACCCATTTGACCTTCAGGTAAACCAACACTTTCTCCGCTTGCTTCTAAGACATTATTTGGATATTCCTTAAATAGTTGATCTAAAAATGGTTTTTTCGCAAGAGAAACTGCGTTGCTATTACTATCTGGTGCAAGACCATAGCCATCCATAATTATTAATGCTGCAAATTTTTTATTCATTATATACTCCTTCGAATGCTTTATCACATCTATTATACTTGAAAATCCTTTGGATAGGTCATACTATGCAAAAAAAACGTTTTCAAGTGAACATGTTTGAATATTATAAATATTATGATAAAATATATATGTAATACTTCGGGGCAGGGTGAAATTCCCTACCGGCGGTAAAAGTCCGCGAGCCTTAGGGCAGACCTTGTGTAACTCAAGGACCGACAGTAAAGTCTGGATGGAAGAAGTAATGTCAATTTGACATGCCTTTTTGTCGCCGAAGTAATTTGGCGATTTTTTGTTACATAGGAGGTAAATCATGTCAAATTACTTACGATTAAAAAAAATGTTATATGTTGTTTCACTAGCCGCAGTTTCAATTGTTCTTTCATTAATTGAAATTCCATGGCCGCTTGCTAGCTATCTTAAACTGGATTTCAGTGAGATTGCTATATTGGTTGCATTGCTTGTTCTAGGAACAAAAGAAACCTTGATGGTTGTTTTGGTCAGAACAGTAGCAAGAAGGATTTTTAGAGGATTTGATCCAGGAGAACTCGTTGGTGAAATGCTTGCGATGTTTGCATCATTTTCAATTATCTTCGCTTATAATCTATCTAGAAAAGTATTAAAGCTTAATGAAAAACCATTATTATATGAAGTCAGTGTTAATGGCAATAAAATGCATCTTAAGGAAATCATTGTGACAACTGCAATGATTACAGGATTTTTAACTGTGATTTTGTATGCAGTGAATTTCTTTGTAGCAACACCTTTATACTACACATTACCACCTTATAGTGTTTCAATTAGTGGTAGAGTTCATTTTACAGTATTCTCATTTATCCCTGATTCACCATTCACTTATGGACAATTCTTTTGGACAACATTTACATTATACATGCCATTTAATATCTTTAAAGGCATACTCATAAGTATTATCTTCATGATGCTAAAACCTAGAATGAAGTACTTAGAATTATAATGTGTTATACTTGGTTTGAGGAAATCAAATGAAAATATTAGAAATGTTTAAAGAACCTATCAATCGTAAAGATTTATTATCTGTGATTAAACAAGCTCTTTTTATGTCTGTTGTTGGTGGGTTATTAGTGGGTGCAGTTCACTTGCTTGTAAGTCAGATATTTCATATTTCATTAGAATGGATGTTTCTCTTTATTTTTGGCATGACACTTGCTAGAAGATTACAAGATTCTTATCATCATCCACATATCATCTATAAGATTATTGCCATAATTTCAATACTCATCACATATTATTTACTCAATGTCACTTTCTTTTCAGGTTACTTTTATATGTATGAAGTTTTAAATATAGAAACCTTTAAAATCATCTTATATCCGTTTGGATACTTTAGTTTTTTAAATTTTTTGAATCAAGGGTTTTTCATGGTAGAAAACCTACTAAACGTCTTCTTTTTCATTGTAGTAAACATTTATGTCTTAAGATATGTCAAGTAAACGTTTTTATTGAAGATTTACTTTATTAACACAAACATTTTGTGTATAATATATAGTAGTAGAATAACAAGGCAAAAACTAAATAAAGGAGTGAAAAAAATGCCATTTATTAGCGATATTTACGCACGCGAAGTTTTAGATTCAAGAGGAAATCCAACGATTGAAGTTGAAGTTTATACAGAATCTGGTGCTTTTGGACGCGCAATGGTTCCATCAGGAGCATCAACAGGTGAACATGAAGCAGTAGAACTTAGAGACGGTGACAAGAAACGTTATCTAGGAAAAGGAGTAGTTAATGCAGTTCATAATGTGAACGAAATTATAGCTCCAGAATTGGTTGGAATCGATGTTACCAACCAAGTTGGTATTGACAAGTTAATGATTGAACTTGATGGTACAAAAAATAAGTCAAAATTGGGTGCAAATGCAATTTTAGGCGTTTCAATGGCTGCAGCTAGAGCAGCAGCAGATTTCTTAGGTGTTGAATTATACCAATATCTTGGTGGCTTCAATACAAAACAATTACCAGTTCCTATGATGAATATCATCAATGGTGGATCTCATGCAGATAATAATGTAGATTTCCAAGAATTCATGATTCTTCCAGTAGGTGCTAAAACATTCAAAGAAGCTTTACGTATGGGAGTTGAAGTATTCCACAATCTTAAGAGTGTTCTTAAGGCTAAAGGATATAACACAAGCGTAGGTGACGAAGGTGGATTTGCTCCAAATCTTGGATCAAATGAAGAAGCACTTCAAGTTATTCTTGAAGCAATCAAGAAAGCTGGATATGTTGCCGGTAAAGATATCTTCTTAGGTATGGATGTCGCTTCATCAGAATTCTATAATAAAGAAACTAAGACTTATGTATTAGCAGGAGAAGGCGGAAAAGTATTCACAAGTGAACAACTATCTGATTTCTATGCTGAACTCGTTGAAAAATATCCTATTATCTCAATCGAAGACGGATTAGATGAAAACGATTGGGAAGGTTGGGTTTACTTAAGTAAGAAGCTTGGCAAGAAGATTCAATTAGTTGGTGATGATCTATTTGTTACAAACACTGAAAAACTTGCTAAAGGTATTGAAATGGGTATTGCAAACTCAATCCTAATCAAAGTGAACCAAATAGGAACACTGACTGAAACGTTTGATGCAATTGAAATGGCAAAACGTGCTGGATATACTGCAGTTGTTTCTCATAGAAGTGGTGAAACAGAAGACACAACAATTGCTGATATCGTTGTAGCAACCAATGCTGGTCAAATTAAGACAGGTTCTGCTTCAAGAACAGATCGTATTGCAAAATACAATCAATTGTTAAGAATTGAAGATCAACTTGCTGAAACTGCACAATATTTAGGATTAAAATCATTTTACAATTTAAAAAAATAATCTAAATTAACAGTCAAATAGAAATCAGAAATGGTTTCTATTTTTTTTATTCAAGCCTCATGATTTAGGAAATATAACAAAATATATCGTTTTAAGGTAAATTATGTTGCAAAAAGAAAGCGATTACATTATAATATGATTGAAACGTTTCGATGACTGTGTCGAGCGATAGAAAAAATATGATTAAAGCATCCAGTTTCATGGCAAAATTATCTAATCCTTGCAAAAAAAACATGCGTGAGTGATTACTGATAGGATTAAATATGATCTGGATTATATTTTAGCTAAAACTCGAAACGTTTCGAATAGTTTTAAAAAAACAAAAATTTTTAAGGATAAGAAAATTTAGGAGGAGAAAAATGAACAAAGTTTTTAAACTATTTACAGTTTTGTTAATGGTTGGATTAGCCTTTGGGATCACAGCATGTAAGCCAGAAGAAATCATCCCAGAAATTACTGAATTCAACGTTTTAGGCGGATGGACAGATGGTGGAGATGGTGTATACACCTTAAATACGAACACAACATCTGAATTAGATTTTTCTTATGATAAAGCTACCTACCCATATGCATTTATGAGTAGTGCCGATATCACTCAAGACCTTTCTATATTTAAGAAGCTTGTTATTACTGTAGAAGGTACAGGAACAATGCTTGTTAAATTGGAAACAAATGATTCAACACCTGCAAAGGAAGTTGGACTCAATGTTACAGGTATTCAAGGCACATATGAATGGAATTTGTTGGCTGATTCAGATTTCTTAGCTAAAGTTGACAAAGTAGTAGTCATTGCTGCTCCAGGCAAAGAAGATTCAATTGGTAGTATAACAATTTCACAATTGAAATTTGATGTTGCAGTTGCTACAGGATTTATCATTCAATCAGATTTTAACAATATTCCTACAAATGTAAATGAATATAATGGAACAGATGAAACTTTTGATTTCAACATGAAATGGGAAAATTTTGCTGAAGAAACTTATACAATCTCATATGTAGGTACTACAACAGTTGTATCCTTTGATAAAGCTGCTGGCCAAGAATGGTCAACAATGCAGTCTCAAGTTCAAGGTGACTTTTCTGATTTTAATTATGTTGTTGCAATCGTAAGTGGTACTGTTGGACAAAAATTCTTACTGAAAGCAGCTAATAATTATGAAAATTTCATTTTCTTAACAGCTGAAGAACAAGAAGTTGTTGTTGATATCTCAGAAATGACAGCAGCAGAAAAGAATGCGATAACAGCTATCTTCGCTTTTGGTAAAGCAGGTGCAATTGGTACTGGTGATTTTGTTATTCATGAAGCTTTCATGACAGCAGAATATGACTATCAACCTCCTGTCATCATCAAGAATGTTTATAATGGCACTGATTTATCATTTGCTGTTACAAAATGGTATGATGGTGGAGATTTAAATTATACACTAACTGAAGATGGATCAGATTTAATCGTTGATTATAATAAGACTTCAGATTGGGCATATATGGTTGGTCATATTGAAGGAGATTTAAGTTCATTTGCAACACTTGAATTTGAAGTTACAGGCACTTTAAACAAGACAGCCTTATTCAAAGTCGAAAGTCCATCTGGAAACATTGAACAATCAGTTACTTTTGATGGAACAAGACAAACAGTTGTTATTGAATTGTCAGGTATGACACCTACATCTCTTTCTACAATTAATAAAGTCGTCATATTCGCTGCTCCAGGTGGTTCTGGATCAGGTCAATTTACACTACATAGTACAACATTCATGACATCTGATTTCAGTCTACAAGATACTTGGGCTGAAAATGATGCTGGAACCTATACTTTCACAACTACTGTTGATAATACAGTTTTAGTTACTTATACCAAAGTTGCTCAAGGTTGGGTCTTTATGAAGAGTGTATTCACTCCAGAAGAAGTAGCCGGATTGAACACATTAAACATCACATTAAAAGGAACAGATGGTAAACAAGTTCTTGTCAAAGTTAATGGTGTAGAACAATGGGTTACTTTCGTTGGTACCGATGAAACTACAGTTACATTTACAGCTCCAGCATTTACAGAAATCATCATGTTTGCTGAAGGTGGCGTTGATAATGCAACTGGCACATTTGAAATCATTAGTGCAGTAATGACTTATGTTGCACCTGACATGGATCCAACACTTATTGTTGATATCAACTCTAATTGGGCTGAAAACGATCTAGGAACTTATGCATTTACTACAGTTGATGACGTTGTCACAGTTGACTATACGAAGGCTGCAGGACAAGAATGGGTATTCTTCAGACAAAATTTTGATGCTCAAGAAGTTGCTGGTCTCAATACATTAACACTCGTGTTACAAGGTACTGCAGACAAACAAGTTTTAGTTAAACCAAATGATAGTGGTGCTCTAGAACAATGGGTTACTTTTGGTGCTGAACCAGTGACAGTTGTAGTTTACGCTGATGCATTTGCTAATATCATTTTCTTTGCTGAAGCAGGTGTCGCACCTGCATCAGGATCATTTGAAATTCTAAGTGCTACATTAAGCTATACCTATATGATTGAAGATTGGGTAGCTAACGTATCATCTATTTATACAATTACAGAAGATGCTGGTGCATTTACTGTAGATTATGCAAAACTAGCTGGTAATGAATGGGAATGGATTAGAGTTCAATTCGATGCAAACGAAGTTGCTGGATTAAATACATTAACTATCGTTTTATCTGGTACTGCTGGTAATCAAGTTTTAGTTAAACCAAATGACAGTGGTGCACTTGAACAAATGGTCACATTCGTTGATGAAAGTCCTATTACGGTTACAGTAACTGCGGAAGCATTTGCTAATATCATCTTATTTGCACAACCAGGAACTGCTCCAGCTACTGGTTCATTTACAATAGTCAGTGCTACTTTATCATATGTCAGTGATGAACCAGAATGGATAGGCTACAACATGACTGTTGATCAAACTGAAAATGATGTTACCATCACATATTCTGCAACACCTGCAACTTGGTGGGATAACAATGCACAACTTCCAGTCGTAGGTTTCGATGGAACGATGAACCAAGTGTTATTCACATTTACTGGTGTTCTTGGTCATGAATATCTGTTTAAGATTGAAGGCGGCGGACAAGCTAAAGAATTAGCAATCGTTGGTACTGGTGTTGAACAAGAATTATTATTGCCACTTGACACCATGTCAGAAGTACAAAGAGATGGCTTAAACTTAATCATCGTCTTTGTTAAGACAGAAGCTGCTGCTGGTACACTTGTATTAAAGAATTGGGAATATGGTCCAGTGCTTCCACCTGCTGATCCAGAATGGGTTGCAGTAGGAACGGCAACAGTAGTCACTACAGTTACTGAAACAACAATAACATATACGAATACACCTACTCCAAATTGGTGGGATAACCATGCGAAACTCGCTGTTCCTGATTTCAATGGAGCAACTACATCCATCGTGTTTACATTCACAGGTGTTGTTGACAAAGAATATGTATTTAAAGTTGAAGGTGGTGGAGCTGGTGTTGAAGTATCAGTTGTAGCTACTGGTGCTGAACAAACAGCAACCATCTCATTAAGCACTTTAAATCAAACTCAAAAAGACGGTTTGAACTTACTTGTAGTTTTCGCTAAAACAGCTGGATTCTCAGGTACGGTCGTCATCACTAATATCGAATACGTCGTTACACCATAATTAAAAATTGATAACTTGAGATGGCGCATGGAAGCTTTTCTATGCGCCATACTCTAAATATTACGTATTAATGAATAGGAGGAAAAAAATGAAGAAAATTATGATTATCGTAGGGGCGATTTTCTTAGCATTTGGTCTTTTTGCCTGTGCAAAGGATGAGACTCCAAGTGGTAAAACCGTTATTACCTATGCATCTTGGAATTTAGGATCTGCAGAATCTGAAGAGCCTAACATGGAAAGATTAATGATTGATGCTTTTATGGAAGAATATACAGATATTGAAGTACAAATCATTGAAAGACCTAAAATTCCAGGAACAAACAATGATCTTGGGTGGAATGAATTTCTAGCAGCACGTGCATCAACTCAAACATTACCAGATGTTTTTCAATCTGATAATATTCCATATTATGTCATTAATGACTGGGCTTATAATTTAACAACAATTGCAAATGCAGATCCAGAATATCTTAACGTGAGTGAAGATATTAGAGCAGTTGCTACATATGATGGGAAAGTCATGGCACTGCCAAATGCAGTCCATTATGCAGGATATGTTGTCAATCAATCTTTATATGATCGTCAAGGTCAAGATTATCCAACAGTAGATTCAACAATGGATGAAGTCATTCAATTGACGAAAGCAGCTGCAAACCATGCCAGCACCAATAATACAGGTGTTGTTGGTTTTGAAGGTATTGAACATATCATTCATTGGTATCCTGCTCAATTGAATTCAGATTTCGGATGGTTTACACTTTCTGAGGATGGATTTAATCTTGATTCTCCAGAGTTTGCTACTACGATGGCATTATATCGTACAATGAGAACAGATACGACTTATGTACTAGAAGCACTTTTTGATGCTGCTGGTGAAGAAAATCCAACAGTTGTCTTAGGTGATATTTTCCCAGAAGGTGATTATTTCAATAATGGTGTCATTTTGATTAAATGGTATTATTCATGGGATTTTGGTTGGATACAATCCAAGATCAATTCTGGTCAATACACATGGGATTTAGATTTCATAGGAACACCAGTTGTCAACGGTAATAAACGTGTGCCTATTGTTGCTGATTTCTTTACTGTCGCATCTAACACCGCACATCCAGAAGAAGCTTATTTGCTTGCTAAATGGATGGGTTATGGCAAAGATGGATATAACGAACGTTTAAATCTAAGTTCAACTGTAGCAGGCATTTCACAAGTTAACTTTGCACCTATTCAAAATGATTCAGATTTGCTAGATGCATATTTTGCTTTGTATCCATCATTTTCAAATTTAAGAAGTATCATTGAAGATGGAACATTGATTGTTGAACCTCCAAAATATTTACCTGGTTACATTAATGCCAGATATCAAGGAACTTATGATGCTGAAAACAAAATGGGTGATATTATCAATAGCTTGTTAGCTGGAGAGGTATTGCTTGCAGATATTAAGACACAACTCAATTTAAGAGCAAATGCTTTATATGATGAGGCACGTCAAGAATTCGAAACTGCATTAGCTAATAAATAATGCATCTTACTATGATAAGGGAACCCCTATCTGGGGGTCCCTTTCAAAATAGATGAGGGGACATATGAAAATTACTGTTAAACTAAAAAAATATGTTATATGGGGACTTTCTGGACTCATTCTCATTTTTGTTTTACTCGGATTGGGTGGAACCTTCAGTTCAAAGGGAGTTGCTCATCCAACATTAGATTTATTACCAGCAATTGCAGTAGAAGATTATTATTCTGCATACTTGCTTTCAAATGAACAGGCAATCCAAGATAGCGATGAAATACATGTCATTTCAGCGCCTGATTTTATCTTGCCTATTGGTGAGGTTTTAAGTGAAGATCAAACATATTATGAATGGATAGATGATCACACTGTAACAGTTCAATTTACGATTGCTACAAGTGGTATGTATCACCTATATTTTAACTATTTATCACAAACAGATTCACATATGCCTATATCTCTATCAGTAAAACTCAATGGTGCAGAATATGCTCCATATTACGAAGCTTCACAGATTACTTTAAATACCCTATGGAAGGAATCAACCAATGAATTAGGTACTGATCGATATGGGAATGATGTTAGTGTGATGCAAGAGATTGTTGAAACGTGGCAATATGTTGCACTTAAGGATGCAAGACGTTTATATCCAGAAGGACTGATGTTTTATTTGCCAGCCGGTGAAAACGAGATTCAATTTGAAAAACTGTCTGGTGAATTATTACTTAAAGAAATAAAGATTCAAGCTAAAACCGATTATCTTAACTATGAAAATTATCTCAACTTACAAGACGCGACCTCTGCAAAAGGGTTGATTCGTCTTGAAGCTGAGCAAGCATATTATAAAAATTCTTCAACCATTGGAAGAGGTGTGAGTAGAGATCCACTCGTGCTTCCTTTTTCCATGACAAAATTAAAACTTAATGTTTTAGGTACAGATTCTTATGATGTTTCTGGGGATGCAGCAACTTGGATTGCTCAAGTTGAACAACCAGGATATTATGCGATTACATTGAAAGTAAAACAAGTGAGACAAAATACGACCGTCTATCGGAGTTTATATATCAATGGGGAAATTCCTTTTCAAGAGGCACAAGTTTTGCCAATCTCATATGATAGAGACTGGCAAAATTTGACGCTTTCAAATTCAGAAAATGAGCCTTATTTATTTTATTTGGAACCTGGTGACACAATCACCTTGGAGGTCAACAGTTCGATGTTTGCTACAATTGTTGATCGAATTAGAATTGTAAGTAATGAAATGAGCCAGCTTGGCTTAGATATAACTAAACTAACAAGAAATAATACAGATCAAGGTATTGATTGGGACATGATTCTATATTTTCCTAATCTTTATCTGCAATTGACTGAATGGATAACTGAATTAAATCTCATAACAGAGTCATTAAGTGCAATGTATGGATTTGAAAAAGATGCTCAGATTGTTCAAGATATCCAAGCTGCTATTGATAAGATTGAAAAAATCGAAGATGATATCAATGAATTACCTCGTCGTTTAACTCTATTATCCACAGGATCTTCGAGTGCTGTTCAATTGTTAAGCAGCCAAATCGATAGTATCTTGAAACAACCGATGATTTTTGATTCGATATTTATTCATACACTGGATCAAAAACTTCCAAGAGCCAATGGAAGTGGTTGGGACAGTTTTAGAATTTCTGCTGGTCGCTTCTTTATGTCGTTTTTTGATGTCTCGTATACAGAAAAAGCTTCAGCTGATGAACTTGAAGTATGGGTTAATCGATCTCGTCAATATGTTGATTTACTTCAAAAACTAACAGATGACCAATTTACTTCTGTATCAGGAATCAAAGTTAAAATATCTTTGATTAGTGATGATAGTAAGTTATTGCTCGCAAACTCAGCTGATCAGCAACCTGATGCTGCTCTAGGGATCTCTGCATGGATTCCTAATGAATATGGCATGCGAGGCATGCTCTATGATATGAGTCAAGCTGAAGGATTCTCTGATGTTATCTCTGTTTTTAATCCTGAACAACTCATTCCAATGGTTTATGATGGTAAATTATATGGTTTACCTGAAACAGAAAATTTCTTTGTTTTATTTTATCGTCAAGATATTTTAGATCAATTAGGATTAAGTGTTCCTAACACATGGGAAGATGTTTTAAATATGCTACCAGTACTGAGAAGATATGGTATGAGTTTTTATATTCCTCTATCAAACAGTAGTGCATTGAAATCTTTTGATGCGACAGGACCATTTATCAATCAGTTTGAAGGAGAAATCTATGCAGCAGACGGTTTATCTGCTGCACTAGATAATGAAAATACAATTGAGGCTATGACCTTTATGACTGATTTATTTCGTGAGTATAGTATGCCCTATCAAGTAGCTAGTTTCTTTAACAGTTTCAGATATTCTAGTATTCCAATTGGTATCGGTGATTTTGGAATGTACTTACAGTTAATGAATGCTGCATCTGATATTAGTGGATTATGGGATATTGCACTTGTACCTGGTATTCAGCATGAAAAGTTTAATCCTGAAACAAATCAGATGGAAACAGTCATCAATCGTTCAATGTCTGGTGCTCAACAAGCAAGTGTTATCTTTGATAAGAGTGAAAAGAAAGAAGAAGCGTGGGAGTTTTTATCATGGTGGATGTCTACTGATACGCAACTGATGTTTTCTAGTACTTTGCTTAATACATTAGGAACGAGATACTTATGGAATAGTGCCAATCTAGAAGCATTTGAACAGTTTAGTTGGAATGAAGAGCATAAAGCAATTATCCTTGAACAATGGACACATCTAAAAGAAATTCCTAAAATACCTGGAAGTTATATCATTGAACGCGAGATCAGCAACACTTGGAACAGTGTTGTTTATGATGATGCCAATCTCAGAAGCACAATCAGTGATGCTATTATAAAAATTGATAAAGAATTAGCAAGAAAGATGAAGGAATTCGGATATCTTGATGCTAAAGGCAATATGATCAAACCGTTTAATTTACCGACAAGAGAAGAAATAGAGGGGTGGTATCCTCATGACTAATCAAGTGAAAAAAGATCATAAAATCAGAAAGTTCATAGCAACCGAGAAACTACTTTTTAAAAAAGACGATAAAATTGCTTATCTTTTCTCATTACCTTACATTCTTTTGTTTCTTACATTTATTGTTATTCCAATCGTTTTAGCAATCTATTTGTCTTTTACGACTTTTGATTTAGTAAGTTTTCCAAAATTCAATGGATTCAATAATTACATATATTTATTGACTTCTGATGAAGAATTTATGAAATATATCTTACCAAACACCATCAAGTTTGCAATTATAGTCGGACCTGGAGGATATGCACTTTCATTTGTTATGGCTTGGGCACTTGCTCAATTACCACATCGTTTGAGAACCGTTCTTGCTATCGTCTTATATTCCCCATCATTAACTGCTGGGGTTACAATGACTGTTGTTTGGCGTGTTTTCTTTGCTGGTGATCAATCAGGATATCTAAATGCTATTTTGTTGCAGCTAGGTATGATTGTCGAACCAATCTCCTTTTTACAATCACCAGACTTTCTCTTTACAATCATGATTCTCGTTGCATTATGGGGAAGCATGGGTATTGGTTTTTTAGCAATGCTCGCTGGTATCTTGAATATTGATCAAGAACTTTATGAAGCTGCTGCAATTGATGGTATGAAGAATCGGTTCCAAGAAGTATTCTATATTACCATCCCATCAATGAAACCGCAAATGCTCTTTGGAGCAGTTATGGCTATTGTTGGGACATTTAGTGCTGGAGCATTAGGTGTTCAGCTTTCAGGTGCAAATCCAACACCTAATTATGCTGGATCACTCATTGTAAACCATATTGAAGATTATGGTTTCATTCGTTATGATATGGGCTATGCTGCTGCATTGTCTTTAATATTATTGTTAATCATTTACTTTTTCAGCCGTCTATCATGGCGGTTCTTTGGCGATAAGGATTAGGTGACGCATATGAAGAAAAGTTATAGAGCTGTCAAAGTTAATCCAACTAAATTCGGAATGGATCAAGTGCCGTTTTTACTCATGGTTGCACCTGTTGCATTATTTATGTTATTGCCTTTGGTTTATATCTTTAATCATGCATTTAAACCATTTGATGAATTAATTGAATATCCACCAAGATTTTTCGTAAGAAGACCAACGCTGATCAACGTTTATGAACTTTTCCAAACATCAACAACAACAGGTATCCCTGTATCTAGATATTTGTTTAATAGTATCGTAATAACAATTATTGTTGTTGTCTTATCCATTTTCTTAAGTACAATTACAGGATATGCACTTTCTAAGTTGAAGTTTCATATCAAAGGAACCATATCAAAAATCAATACGCTTGCTATGATGTTTGTTGGTACTGCAGTCATTATTCCTAGATACATCATCATCGAGCAATTAGGCTTCATTGATAGTTTCTTTGTTCATATTATTCCAGTGATTGCCATTCCTGTGGGCTTATTCTTGGTTAAACAATTTATTGATCAAATACCCAATGAATTATTGGATGCTGCTAAAATTGATGGAGCAAGCAGTTTCACCATCTATTTGAAGATTATCTTGCCATTAATTAAGCCTGCAATAGCAACTATTGCCATATTATCTTTTCAAAGTGTATGGAATAATGCAGACATATCAGCTACCTACATCAATACCGATTCACTCAAAACATTTGCCTATTATATGGCAACTCTTTCATCGTCTTCCAATGTTGTTGCTGGACAAGGCATGAATGCAGTTGCATCACTCATCATGTTTTTACCGAACCTAATCATCTTCATATTCTTACAAAGTAAGGTTATGAGCACGATGGTTAATTCGGGGATTAAGTAGGTGAGCATATGAAAAAATTAACTATATTTAGCTTATTGCTTGCTTTGCTAATGATTCTCACACAGTTTAATCCTACTCAAGCAGCAGGACAATTATCAAATTATGGCATTCCATATCAAACCTATACACTGTCTTCATCTGATAGATTGATACCAACTCAAACAGCTTATATCCCAGTTGGTGTTTTAGGTTCAGATCTCGGATTGAATGCTCCAGAAGATATCTTCTATTTAGATGATCTTTTCTATATCGCTGATACGGGTAACAAGCGTATAGTTGTCATGGATATCAGTGGAGCACTTATAGATACTTATGAATTTGATGAATTTGAAAGCCCAACAGGTATTTTTGTTAAGGATGAATATCTATATGTTGCTGATAAGGTCGCTAAAGCAGTTTTCCAAATCAATATGGATACCAAAACAATCACTCAAAGAGTAAATAAACCCGTATCTCCAATATATGGGCAGCAAAATGATTTTGTTCCCTCCAAAGTAGCAGTCGATAGCAGTGATAGCATTTATATCATTGGTGAAGGATCTACAAGTGGAGTCATTCAAGTGAATTATGCAGGTGAATTTGTTGGTTACTTAGGTATCAACACAGTTGCTTTAAGTTTAAGAAAAATCTTGTATAATTTCTTTGTCCAAGACTCAGATTTAGCATCGAGTACACCACCATCACCAACAAATTTAGCGCTTGGTGCCAAAGGATCCATATTAACAACAAATGCTAATGTCAGAGAGACATTCAAGAGACTCAATATTTCAGGAATTAATACATTGTTTGATACAACAGTTTACCCATCTGTGGGTTTAGCTGATATTTGGATGAACAATGAAAATTATATCTATTTGGTTGCTGACACAGGAGAAGTATATGAATATGACTCAAATGGCAACATGCTGTTTTATTTCAATACAAGCGATACAACATTAACGCAAACACTTGGATTAACATCTCAAGCTAAAGGTATAGGAACTGATAGCATTGGTAATCTTTATATTTTAGATAAAGGATATAATTCAATTCAGGTTTATCAACGGACAGTTTTCGTGGATTTAGTCCATGAAGCTGTAACGATGTATAACGATGGCAAGTATGTCGAATCTAAACCCATATGGGAAGAGATTATAAGACAAAACAGCTCATTTGCACTAGCACATTCAGCACTTGGAAGTGCTCTTGCAAAGGAAGGCGATTATAAAAATGCATTATCTGAATTTTATGATGCAAAAGATTATAAAGGATATTCAGACACATTCTGGGAAATTAGAAATGTTTCTATCCAAGATAATTTAGGCACATGGGTCATTTCATTATTTGGTATCTATATCGCATTTAAGGTTTTAAGAGCTGTCTTTAGGAAATCAACAGTCTATGATACCTATCTTGAAAAGAAGCATAAAGTGTTAAATCGTAAACTCATATCCGAAGTCATGTATTCAGTCAATGTGATTAAAAGACCTAATGATATGTTTTTTGGGATTAAGCGATATAATTCAGCAAGCTATCTATCTGGATTGATTGTCTTCTTCTTGTTCATTGTTGTTTATTTGATTAATGTTTATGCAACAGGATTCTTATTTAGGGAAACCAACTTGAACAATGTCTTTGTTCAACTAGCTATGGTTATTGGTATTTTCTTACTCTATGTTGTTGTAAACTATCTTGTCAGTACATTAAATGATGGAGAAGGAAGATTTAAGGATATTGTGATTTCAACAACTTACATATTGGTGCCATTCATCATCTTCACACTTCCTATGACATTTCTTTCTAATTATTTGACATACAATGAATCATTTATTTTCACTTTCTATCATCAAATCATACTTGTTTGGACGATCATTTTAGTTTTTCTATCCATCAAGAGTGTTCATAATTATACTTTTTGGGAAACAATCAAGAATATTATGATTATTATTTTTGGTATGTTCATTTTAATATTAATTGGACTACTCATCTATTCTTTCTTAGGTCAACTCATCGAATTTGTTTTATCGATCATCAAGGAGGTGATTTATCGTGTTTAAGCATATAAGCATCAAACATGTCATGATATTGTCACTTACCTTCGTTTTAACATGGCTTGGAGTGAGTCAATTACTATACGCAACCAGTCTTGTTGACACACCTCTACCTAGCTTCGAAGTGATTAGCCCATTTGTTGATTCAAATAAATACACGCATCTTAAAACAGATGAAATTGCTCAAAATCAGCAAAGTATTAATTTAAATGCGACAGTTATTTCAACTGATAGCGGAACAATTTATTTAGATGAAGAGTCACTTTCTTTTCAAATTATGAATGGAAATGGATATGTGTGGTCTTCAACGATAGATTATGAGCAACCTGATTTTCCAAACTCATTTAAGCAAAGAGCACGTAGTGCAATTATTGTCGAATCTTATAATATTGATAGCAGTAATTATGCGATCACTGAAGAAAATCTATTTACTGCAGGAACGACCGTGGATACAACAATCAACAGTCAAGGATTTGTCTCAGAAATCCGATTTGGTAAATCAAACATTTTAATACAACTTGAAGTATCTTTTATAGATGATCAAATCATTGTTCAAATTCCTCAAGCAGCAATCGACGAAAGTGGTAACTTCAAAATATCATCAATTAAAGTTTATCCATATTTTGGTGCTGTTCATGAAGCTGATATTCCAGGATATGTCTTTTTGCCTGATGGTATTGGTGCTCTAATTGATTACAAAGCTGAAAATCCATTGGTCAACACCAATTACCAAAAAGAAATATATGATCGAAATATCGGCTATAACATTGAACCTAATTTATCGACTTTTACCAGTGGAGGTACACATATTTACGCTCCTGTATTTGGTTTTGTCCATGGTGTCAATCAAAATGCTGTATTTGCAAATATTACTTCAGGTGCTGAATATGGATTGATCAATGTTTACTATCCTGCTAGAACAAGAGGATATAAAACGGTATTTTCTGAGTTCGTTTATAGAAAACCATATAAACAACCTATTGATAAGGTGGGAAACACGATTGCTTTACTTCAAAGCTATCCTAATGAGATTGATATTACGATTGAATACAATCTTTTAGAAAATGAGCAAGCAAATTATGTTGGTATGGCAAAAGAGTATCGCAGTTATTTAGAGGAAAACATATTTTCAGATCTCAATATGAATAGTTATAGTAATGTACCTTTAAAACTTGAAACAATAGGTATTGAAAAAGTCGATGGTGTTTTATTCACCAAGAGCATTGTGATGACAACTCTTTCTGACTTTTCACAAATGATTACCGAGTTAGAATCCGAAGGTATTGATCATATCGTTGCTAATATCAATGGTTTTACAGCAAAAGGCGTTACTTGGTCTGCACCAAATTATGAGAAGCTATCTTCAAAACTTGGTAATAAAGCAGATTTGATAGCTATTTCTAATCAAGTATCGGATTTATATTTAACCACTGATTATTTAATGGCAAGTAGCCGCTCTCGTGGATATAATCAATATTTTGATCTAGCAAAGAAAATATCTGATCAGCTTTACATGTTTGAATCAGCAACCGATACGAAGTATTTGTTAGAGTACAGTAAAGTCAGATCAATTTTCAATTCAAGTGTTGATTATCTATCTCTATATGATGTGAGTGGGTTATCCATTCTCTCAATGGGAAGCCTATTATATAGTGATTTCAATAATCAGTTATACATCAAAGATCAAATCACAATGATGAATGAATTGTTATCAACATATGAAAAAAAGATTGCTTTATATGATGTAAATGCTTATTTATGGGGTCAGATTGACGCATTTTATGATTTTCCAATGTATTCAAGTCAATATGTCACCTTTGATGATACAGTCCCATTTATGTCCATCGCTTTAAGTGGATATGTGGATTTATTTGGATCAAATGCTAATTTCTATCCTTATGCAAGAGATGAACTTTTAAGACTGATTGACTTCCACGTTTATCCATCTTTTATCATCACTGAAGAATCTTCAAAGATGTTACAAAAAACTGGACTAGAATCCATTTATTCATCCAAGTTCAGTGATTTAAAGCCATCAATTATTGCTTATTATGGTTTTGTAAATGATGCCTTGAAGTATGTTCAAAATGCTCAAATCATCGATCGTATCGTTATCAGTTCTGGTGTTATTAAAGTCATTTATGACAATGATTATGAGATTATCATCAATTATTCAAGCGAAACGATTACTTATGAAAGTCAGTCGATATCACCTAAGAATTATCTTGTGATCGATTCGAATCCATTGGATTAGGGGGAGATCAGATGAAAAAACGTAAAATGAGTCGTGGACTTAGAGAAAATCTTATCGGTTACTCCTTCATTGGTATTTGGATTTTAGGGTTTTTAATCTTCATGTTATATCCATTTATTTCATCAATCATCTATAGCTTAAGTGATGTTAGCATTTTAGGTACAGGAATAGAATTCCAATTCCAGTGGTTTGAAAATTTTAGAAATATCTTTCAGATAGAAGAAGGTTTCGCTTTCGTAGAAGCTTTAATCTCCTTTCTAAAGGAACTTGTTTTTCAGGTTCCAATTATCATCGTATTCTCAGTATTAATTGCTGTTTTACTTAATCAACCCATCAAGGGAAGAGGCATGTTTAGATCAATTTTCTTTTTACCGGTCATCATCTCATCTGGACCAGTCATCAATGAACTCATTTCACAAGGTGCTGGTGGAGCTAATATATTTGAAAGCTATGGTTTTATCAGTATCATAGAAAACACATTAAATCCTGCTTTTGCTGCTCCGATTGTCTCTGTTTTCTCACAAATCATCATCATATTTTGGTTCTCAGGTGTTCAAATCCTAATATTTCTTGCAGGATTACAAAAAGTTGATCGACAAATATATGAAGCAGCACGTGTTGATGGTGCTGGACCATGGGAATCTTTTTGGAAGATTACACTGCCATCTTTAACAAATTTGGTCTTTATCAATATCATCTATACCATTGTTTTACTCGCAACATTCTCAGAAAATGCAGTCATTGTCAGCATTAAATCAAATATGTTTAACATCAATACTGGATACGGTATGGCATCAGCAATGGCTTGGGTATATTTCATTGTTGTTATGGTCATCATTGGTATTGTAGCATTTATATTCATTCCTAAAAATGTCAAGGTAAAGGGGGCTAAAAGATGAAAAAATTCATGAAACCCAAACGCCCCACTGATTTTAAAACTAAAGTTAGAAGATTCTTTTTTGGTACACATGTAACAGATTCATTATTTACCAAGATCGCAATTTATACACTGCTGATTAGCATTGGATTCTTATACATATATCCTATGCTCTACATGCTTTCTAATAGTTTTAAGAGTCAATCGGATATTGTCAATCCAATGGTTAATTGGGTACCAACAAGCTTATATTTTGGCAATTATCAAAGAGCTTTCAGTGTCTTGAATTATTTTCCAACACTTTGGAAAAGCATGTTTGTAACTTTCTTACCAGCACTGATTCAAACCTTGATTACTTCTGTAATCGGATATGGATTTGCTAAGTTTAATTTCAAGTTTAAGAAAATGTGGTTTGTTTTAGTTTTATTAACGTTTGTCATTCCAGTACAGGTCTATATGATTCCAAGATATGTTATGTTTTTCAATCTTGGTTTACTTGAAAACCCATTATCAATCATTTTACCCGCTACATTTGGTCAAGGGATCAATTCAGCTATATTTGTTTTGATATTTTATCAATTCTTTAGAATGATACCCAATAGTATTAATGAAGCTGCGGAAATAGATGGCGCAGGACCTTATTATATATTCTTTAAGATTGGGGTTCCACTTGCAGGTCCAGCTTTCATTACTTCATTCTTATTTGGATTGGTCTGGTATTGGAACGAAACATACATCTCATCACTGTTCCTAGGATCAGCTTATCCTAATATGCAGCTCAGACTTGCAAACTTCGTTTCAGAATATACCCAAATTTATGCAAGTGACGAATTACTTAGAATCAATGAAGGTGTGAGATTAGCTGCAACGCTATTAATCATTCTTCCGATGCTCATCATATATTTCACGATCCAACGATGGTTCGTAGAAGGAGTTGAAAATACCGGAATTACCGGTGAATAATATGAAAAAACTAATCAATAAAAAATTACTGTTACTCATATTCGCAATTTTACTAAGTGTAGGATTAATATCCTGCAAGGATGATCAAGTACCAATAGATGAATTACCTGCAGTTAATACGACATTATATAGAACTGACGTGCTAACTGGAGTCGAACAGGTTATTCTAGATGAATTGGAATTAGGTTTTGATTTCTTTTGGGAAACTGCAAATTCAAATCTTGAATCAAGCGGTTATGGTCTCATTCCTGATCGATATAACACCTATACCAATACGGCTGGTAATGTAGCAAGCATCGCATCGGTTGGATTTGGGCTGACAGCTATTCCAATTGGTATTGAAAATGATTGGATTACTAGAGTTCAAGGTGAAGAACGTGCATATTATACATTGGTAACTTTGCAAAATATGGCACGCACTCATGGCTTTTGGTATCATTTCGTTGATATGCAAACAGGTGTTCGAGTTTGGAATTCTGAAGTATCAATTATTGACTCTGCACTATTAATCAATGGTGTTTTAACTGTTGGTAGATACTTTGGTGGACGAGTTGAACAACTCGCTTATCAGCTCTATGAAGAAATAGAATGGAACTGGTACTTCGATTATGAGGTTAACAAGTTCTATATGGGCTACAAGCCTGAAACAGGTTTTGAGGGTTACTGGGGTGGCTATGCTGAGCAATTGACGGTCTTTGTGTTAGCTGCAGGTAGTCCTGATTATTCAGTTGGCAAAGGTGCTTACCAGTTAATGAAATTATCAAGCAGTAAAGTAAGTTCTGGTGTTGATTATGGTAGTTTCTATCCGACTTGGACAGGAAGTCTATTTACTCACCAGTACTCCCATGCATGGATTGATTTTGCTTCATATAATGATGAGCAAGGCTATAATTGGTTTACAAACAGTGTTAATGCTGTCGATGCTGCTATTGCGTATGCAAAGTCTCAAACAAGTCAATATATAGGCATCAATGAAAACTCATGGGGTATGTCAGCTAGCGATGGACCTAGTGGCTATGTCGGTAATTATGGTAGTGGACCTTCTGCAGGCAACGCACATTTTGTTGATGGAACAGTTCCAGCTTACGGTGCTCTTGGATCTATCGTGTTTAGACCAGCTGAAGCAATCGCTGCAGCAATCAATTACCGTACATATGAAAGATTTTGGAGTATTTATGGATTTAAAGATGCATATAATTTATCGAACTCAGCAAATGGTTGGTTTGGAAATGACATCATAGGTATTGACAAAGGTATTTCTGTTTTGATGATTGAAAATTATATGTCTCAGATGATTTGGAAAATCTATATGGAAGTTCCTTATGTCCTTGATGGTTTAGAAAATCTAGATTTCGTAGCTGTAGAATAAAAAAATGGATGTGTTCAACGAACACATCCAAATAATCATTTAAAATAGAGTTTTATGGTTGATTTTACTTTTGAATGAACAAGACTGATGAAATGAAATGTATCTCCTTGTTGAGTAAATGAAACATATTCATTCATGATTGGATTCATTGGTGTTTTGATAACTATCTCATCTTGAGCTTGTGTGAGTCTAAATTCGATTTCATGAGAATCATAACTGATGATTTCAGCAGTTGAGAAGATGATATCAAAATTTGGGAGATTAAGATTTATGGGTAACATAAGTCCATCTTGAGCAAATAGATCAATCGTCTTACCATTGAATAATGCTTGGTTTTTATATTGTATCTGGATTTTTTGATCGAAGTGATCAAGATTGAGCAGGTGCAAAAACGATTCACTTTGATTAGACATGGTTGTTGAAAAGATATATCCGGATGCACCTCGTATCTTTAATTGAGGATGAATCTTTAAATGATTAAGAAAAGATTCAGTTAACTCTAGATAACCTGGATATAAAGAAGTAATGAAGATCGTCTGATCACTTATTAATCCTGATTTTTCTTGATTGATTGCATGACTGAACAAAGTGTTTTCTTCTGTCTCAATTGTTTGACAATAGAATGTTCTAAATTCCTTGGCACCCTTAATATCAAATGCAGAGACTAAAGATAAATTTTTATGTTCCCAGTCATAGTATGTGGTTATTGGTTTTACTCTCAGATAATCAATAAGCAGTGTGCAAGGTTGTCCAAACATATCATAAATTGGACATTCACCGATCAAGAAGACTTTACCGCCTTGTTTTAGGTAGTTTACTAGTTTTTCCTGGATATCTTTTGCTAAATATTGAGCGACACCTAGAATAAGTAACTTATGTGTCTTTGGAGTTAAAGGCATTTCTTCAAGATGAATGGCTTTCATACGATAGTGTAGTAATAGCATATGCTTGATCAACGTATCCCAAAAAAGCGAATTACGATGAAATTGAAGATTTTCTTGCATCTTTTTAATAGATTCGCTATTAGGATTTGTATATTCTGTCATATAGTAATCTGCAATAAAACCGATATAGACATCATCTGTATCTTCAGTCATTAAAGACAACTTATCTTGAAGATTTGACATCATTTTAGTCGTATACTTCAATTTGTCATAAGTGTAATTCAATGAACCATCAGGTTGTATGGGAGCTGCAAAGCCGTGACGTTCTCCTGTGATTGCTAAACGGTTGTTGCCATCTGGTTCAACAATATGATCTAACTTTCGATTGAATCCTCCTGTTAAGAGGTAATAATTGAGTAATTTATGATTTTGAGCAATAGATAATCTTATTTTGAAATCAACAGCAGAAGGAAGATATCTTGTTGATATCTGATCGCCAAAATTTCCATCACCAACATTAAATTCAAGTGATGTTAGTGGTTGTCCATCATGAATGGTCGAGGCTGTAAAAGCATTAATAATATAAAAGTCATGAAATGTTTCGAGATCAATATTGCCAAAATATACATCTGTTCCTGTTATGATGCCGTTCTTTTGATAAGTTTCAAGAAGTTGAGAAATGCCAATAGGAAAGGTTTTACCTCTATTTTGAGATGTTCCATGAATATTGACAAAGTATAGCATATCTTTTAAACCAAATGATTCCCACATTGCTTTTAGGGTTTCAATATACTTTTTGAAGCGATGTCTCATGGTATGTCCGAGCAAATCTCTTAGTTTGAATTGATTGTTCTTATTGGAATCGTGAAAATCAGGGTAACCTAGTTCCTTTAAAACATCATCAGTTAAGTCAGGTGAATTGCTCACCCATGATAACATACCAACTTCATTATCTAATTGAATGCCAACAATGTTTCCACCATTTTGAGCTAAAAAAGGTTTTATTACTTGAAAAAGATGATGGTACCACTGCTTCGTTTCCATTAAAAATGAAGGGGCAAGATAGTCAACTGTTGCTGTGGGTACGCATTTATTATTCCAGGTTTTAGGTATGATTTCCGGATATTTTTGATACAACCAATAAGGGAGTCCTTCATTTTTCAATTCAGCCATGATAAAAGGACCAGGTCTTAAAATGACCATCAAGCCTTTTTGCTTGGCAAGTTCTAAAAAGAGAAGCAAATTCTGATTTGGATGCAAATGACCATCAAAATCAATTTCTCCCTCGATTTCTTCGTGGACAATCCACGGAACATATGTAGCTACGGTATTACATCCTGTCTCTTTTAGAAGATCCAAATGCATTGACCAAGATTCAACGGGCAATCGAAAATAATGAACCTCACCTGATAAAACTAAGACTGGATGTCCATTGAGATAAAATGAATTGGATTGATATGTTAACATGAGAAACACTTCCTTTTGGTCAACAGCAATAAAAAAATGTAAGTAACTTAAATCTATTTTATCATATAAAATACAAAGTGATAACGAAACGTTTCATTGAGGAGAATCATGGAAAATAAGACACTAGAAAATATTCAAAAGACAGCATTTCAGTTCTTTCAAGACTTCACCAATTTTGATGAACAATCCAGTGGTTATGGGTTGACACTTGATCATACCAATAATCTAGAATCTGCGTCGATTGCAGCAACTGGATTTATGTTATCAAGTTTAATCATTGGTGTTAAGCATCAATATATCAGTCATGAAAAAGCACTTCATCAAGCGAGAAAGACATTATTTACACTCTATCATCATGCTGATCATAAATACGGATTTTATGCTCATTTTTTCGATATTCAAACAGGACAAAGAAGAGGAAAATGTGAATATTCGACCATTGATACTGCACTTGCTTTATGTGGGATCATAGCTGTTGATTCATTTTTTGAGGATCAAGAGATTTCAAGATTAGCTCATTTAATATTGGATCGTGTTGATTGGGGTGAATTTATATTTGAAAGAGATAACAAAAAGCTTTTGCGAATGTCATATAACCCAAATAAAGATGGAGCATATGCATTAGGAAAAGCAGGATTTATTCACCAATGGGATATGTTTGCTGAGCAACTCATGATGTATGTCATTATTGGTGGAAGCACATATCATCAACAAGCTTACGAACTCTATCAAGGATTTGAGCGAGATAAAAGACAATATGGTCAGTATGAATATTTCATATCACCTGGAAATACACTTTTTAATTATCAATTTCCTTTAGCTTGGCTGGATCTAAAGAATTATCAAGATGAACAGGGCATCTGTTGGTTTGATAATGCTAAAATTGCTACTCTTGCCCATCAAAAATGTTCTTTAGATTATCAAAAGACATTTAAGACGTTTAGTACATATTTTTTTGGGTTCAATGCATCAGACACACCACTTGGTTATCGTGTGTTTAGTGCTTTACCAAATAAGTTGAATGAGCTCAAGACTGATGGGACTGTTGCTCCATTTTCAATGATTGGATCACTCCCATTTACACCTAATGAAAGTATGCTGTCCATAGATAAAATGCTTGAGATAAAAAATTTATGGGGTACATATGGTTTCTACGATGCTTTCAATTTTGAAAGTGATCAGCCTTGGATTAGTAATAGATATATTGCCATAGACAAAGGATTGGAAATGTTGATGGTCAATGCTGTTTTGACTCAAGATGTGCAAAATGCCTTTATGAAACACATGATTATCGTAAAGGGATTAAAGACGCTTCATTTTATGAAAAAATAGTTTTAAATTTATGAGAAAAGAGATGATTTTATGACTACAATTAAGGATGTTGCAAAAAAGGCTGGAGTATCTATTTCAACCGCTTCATATGCACTTAACAATCTACCGAATGTTCATCCCGATACAAGAAAGAGAATCCTCGAAGCTGCAAATGAATTAAATTATCATCCCAATGGCATTGCACGCAATCTGAAAACAAAAAGAACTGGAAACATAGGTGTTTTCATTTATGGATTCTCAGGACCTATTTTCAGTGATGTCCTTGAGGGGATCAGACAGAAGCTTCAAGAAAATAATTTCAATATCGTTGTAAGTAGTGGTAAGTCATCAGCAAACTTATTACAAGAAAGACAAG
>JAIPGC010000089.1 GCA_021736335.1 Acholeplasmataceae bacterium
AATATCGTACGCTGCACATGAGTTTCATTATTCAAATAAGTCACCTCTTTTCATTTTGAAATCTATCATCAACTGTAATGAAAATTTAATATATGTTATTTTGTATTTTACCACTAAATAAGAAATCAAGCAATGCTACTTAGGTCAAGAGGATACATTTAGTCATTAAGTTTTTCTTAACTACGACATTTGGCGTTATAATAAATGTAATCTATAGATTAAAGTGGGTTGAAAATGAGACACTATAAGATTTCAGTTGGTGATATGGTTTCTTTCCTCTATGCAACTGGCGACTTAAGCAGCGAGACCTTTCAAAATGTCTCTTTACTTGATGGAACTAGGGCTCACCAATACGTACAAAGTCAATATGGATCAAGTGATCAAGCAGAGGTACCTATTCAATTATCCTACCTTGATAATTCACATGAAATCATCATTTCAGGTCGAATTGATGGTCTTTTAGTCATAGATTCCTATACGACAATTCAAGAAATTAAATCTTCGCGTTATAACATCTTTGATGAAGCCTTTACTGTGAAACTTGAGCATTTATCCCAATTAAAGATGTATGCCTATATGTATATGAAAAATCAAGGGTTAACTGAGATTGATGGACGAGTAACATATATAGAGCTTAGTGATTATAAACAAAGACATATGGAATATATCTTTAAAATTGAAGATCTTGAGGTATTTTTCTTAGACTCTATTTCTAAATATCTCATTTGGCTTGATATTCTAAATGATCATTATCAACTCAAAATGGTATCGCTTAATGAAATGGTTTTTCCATTTGAAACCTATCGAAGGGGTCAAAGAGAAATGATGAAAGCAGTCTATCAAACCATGTTGGACCAAGATATATTATATGCAATAGCTCCTACTGGTATAGGCAAGACCATGGCAAGTCTTTTTGCCAGCTTAAAAACTTTAAATGATCCAACTCAAAAGATATTTTATTTAACTGCTAAAACCGTTGGTAAGCAAATTGCTTTAGACACAATGGATATGTTGCATGAAGGCACACTTGAAACAAAGACTTTAGAACTAACTTCTAAGGATGCCATATGCTTTTTAGAAAAAAGAGAATGTGATCCGGAAAAATGTATTTATGCAAAAGGTTTTTTCGATAGACTTCAGGAAGCAACCAAGGATATCTTTCAAAATGAAAAACTCATGCGTAGATCTGTCGTTGAAAGATATGCCCAAAAACATCAAGTTTGTCCATTTGAATTCAGTCTTTATGTATCTTATTTTGTTGATGTTGTCATTTGCGATTATAATTATGTATTTGACCCAAGAACTCATTTAATCCGTTATTTTGATGAACCAGGATACAAACCTTTGGTCCTTATTGATGAGGCACATAACTTGATTAGCAGATCAAGAGACATGTATTCAGCAACTGTTGTTAAATCAGATTTCATCAAGCTTAGAAGATTGGGTTCTAAGTTAAAACCTACGATTAGAACAGGCGTAAAACATGTCCTAGATATCTTTGATTCCTTTGAAGCAGATTTAACCGATCATTCCTTCATATCCTCGAAATCGCTTAATAATGCTTTTTATGAAGCACTTAAGTATTTGATGAAGAAAGTCGAAAATGCCCTTAAAGAAAATCCTAAGTATCCAAAAAAGGCTGATGTGCTTGAAGGCTATTTATCAATTTTAGGATTCACTAAGATCTATGAGTACTATAATGATTCTTATTTGACCAACATTGAAAAGCTTGAAGATGATATATTTGTAACCATACAATGCTTAGATGCTTCAAAGTTTATACTAGATACAGTTGAAAATAAAACCTATGGTTCTGTATTCTTTAGTGCAACCCTTTATCCTATAGAATACTATCAGGAATTGCTCACTCAAAATGAAGGAGAAACTCTAAAGATACAATCACCTTTTGATCATCAGAGATTAAAGCTCATCATCATGGATCAAATCTCAACAAGATACCAAGATCGTCTAGGTTCAATAGAAGGTGTGGTCGAAACCATCGTGTCTGTTGTCAACTCAAAAAAAGGCAATTATATTGTCTTCTTTCCATCATACCAATATTTGAATCAAGTATTAGAACAGCTACCAGAAAATTTAGACGCAGATATCTTGATTCAAAAAAGAGATATGGAATATATGTTAAGAGATTTGATGATAGAAAAATTCAAGAAAACGATAGAACGCTCTCAGCTTGCTTTCTTTGTGATGGGTGGTATGTTTGCTGAAGGCATCGATTATGTAGGCGATATGTTAAATGGTGTGATTGTTGTAGGTGTTGGCCTGCCTATGATTAATGAGACAAACAATCAACTTAAAACTTACTATCAAGAACATTTTAATAAGGGCTTTCTTTATGCTTACCAATATCCTGGAATGAATAAGGTCATCCAAGCTGTAGGCAGAGTCATTAGAACAACATCTGATTATGGTGTGGCCATCTTGATTGATGATCGTTTTAGTCATTTATCCTATAAGAAGCTATTCCCACCTGAATGGAAGCATTATGAGACTGCAAGAAACCAGAAACAACTCAATCATTTGTTATCTGATTTCTGGATGAAAATGGAAAAATAAAAAACCCCACGGGGTTTTATTTTTGAGGTTTGACTGCTGTATTGATAGCATTGTGGTAAACATAGAACTTAGTAAATAGGAATTCAGTAATAAGGTTGACAACCATAGTAAGAAATATGACGAGATATTTTATAAACCCGCTAACATCAGTTGTTAACTCCCCAACCCACCACGTTGATGCAGTTATAAATATCGCATTATATCCTGCAACCTTCAGCATCGCGATTGGGATATTGTTTGCGGACTTAAAGGTAAATTTTCGATTAAAAGTATAGTTCCAGATGACTGATAATACTATAGATATAAAATAAGACAGCTTAGTAGTTAGATGGGCAACATCACTAAACAAAGCAAAAGAGGATATTTGAATAACCCCAGCTGATATTGAGAATAATAAAAACTTCAGGGCGTGTATATAATGATCTCTTTTTGTTAACTTTATTTGGGGCTTTAATTCTTCTGTTAGATTGTTTTCCATGTTGGTATCCTTTTTCATTCTTAATTCTTTTATTATAACACCACTTATCCCAATTAAATAAAAAAAAAGAGTATCTCTACTCTTGATTCATCTTGATATCAATGATAATTTCATTATGTCTAAGACACGGTGGTGTAAAGGGTGGATTAAATCTTGCGAGTCGAAATGGACCAGTAGCTACCACATCATTTAGAGACATCCAGTCACTCAATTGATTTTTCATTCTTTCAACGTGATTTTTAGTGCTACGACCTCTAAATGAAATAGATGCCGCATGATGTTTTGGGTAATGCTTAGTTTCTAAGTTGGGATTTAGAGGAACAGGTATGTCACTACCCTTGTACTTTGATGGAACAACAAATTCCATAGACATCGATTCATCCTTAAATTCATTAATGACAGGCACTGTCATTGAAATCTTTTCATTACTTTTGTTATTCCCACTGATATAACTAAATAAAAGATTGAACCCACTATATCCAGAGAGCTTGCTTTCATCTACAGATGTTGTATCAAAGGCTTCATACAATCTTATTTCAAATTTATTTTCTTTTTTTATAACTTCATACTGAGGTGCTTCATATTTTGACATGCTATCACTCCCTTATTTATATCTTATCACTTAAAAGCAAGATGAAACTTTTTAATGCAAATATTGTTTGTTGTTAGACCATAAAATCCCATACAGTTCTATTTTTCTTGTAACAAGAGGGTATCACTTGTATAATAAACATTAGAGGTGAGTGCTCCTATGACTTTCTACGAAAAAATCAAACGTTTCATTAAATACCAACCGATTACAAGTACAATATTGTTGATCAATTTTGTAATGACTGTCATTTTATTTCTGGATGGCAATTTTTCAATTAACACTTTGGTAAAGTATGGTGGATTAAATCCGTTACTGATCACTCAATTCCATGAGTACTATCGTTTAGTGACAGTTATGTTTCTCCATGGTAGTATCATCCATTTTCTCGTCAATTCTTTAGCTATCTATTTCTTAGCTGGACAGATGGAACTAATTTTAGGACCGAGAAAATATGCTTTATTATACTTTGTTTCAGGTATTGGATCAAGTTTGCTCGTTGTCTTACTTGGAGCAGAAGATAAAATCACTGTTGGTGCCAGTGGAGCAATTTTTGGTATCATGGGGGGTATGTTGCTGTTAACATTTATTAGATCACAGTGGTTTAATAAGCAATCGATCAATTCCATTAGACAAATGACAATCATCAATCTCGTGATAACATTCTTAGTGCCTAATATCAGTGCTGCAGGCCATATTGGAGGTTTAATCACAGGTATCCTACTATTTTACTTCCTAACACCTGAAATACCTTATTTCATCGAAAAACAAAGAAAATCGAAAATAGAACCACAAGAACAAAAAGACCAGTTCAATTGAACTGGTCTCATTTTTTTATTTTGCTGAATCAATCATTAATTTTACAAGATTATTAGAAAACTCTGTAGGATCTTCAATAGGTAATCCTTCGATGAGTAATGCTTGATGATAAAGAATGCTTGCATATTCGTCAATTTTCTTGTTGTCTTTTTCATAAATTGTCTTTAGTGCTTGAAACAATTCATGGTCTGGATTGATTTCTAAGATCTTATCAGCGTGAACATCTTTTGCATTTGGGATTTGTTTTAATACTTTTTCCATTTCCATGCTAATGCCTTCACCTGAAACTAAACAAACAGCTGATTCTTTGAGTCTATAGGATAGTTTGACATCTTTAACTTTGTCCTTAAGTGCTTTTTTGATAGCTTTCATGATGTCTTTGTTATCTTTTTCTTTTAACTTTAGGTCTTCCTTTTTTGTTTCATCCATTAAATCCGTATCAGCTTGTTGAATTGATTTAAATGGTATGTCATTATAGGATTGCATCACTTGAACCATGAATTCGTCTATTTCATCTGTAAATAGCAAAACTTCAATATCTTTTTCTTTCATGATGTCCATTTGTGGAAGATTAAGAATGCTCTGTTTGGATTTACCAGTTGCATAATAGATTGCATTTTGATCGATTTGCTTTTTCTCAAGGTATTCTTTGATGGTGATGTAGTCATCACTCTTGTTCGTTTTGAACAAGATGAGATCTTGAAGCTTTTCTTTATTTAAACCAAAGCTTTCATAAATACCATACTTCAAGGTATTCTTATATTGCTCATAAAATGAAATATAAGAATCTCTTTCGTGTTGTAGCATGCTTTCTAACTCACTTTTAATTTTCTTTTCTAGGTGAGCAGCAATCTTTTTAACTTGATGGTTTTGCTGTAGCAGTTCACGAGATATGTTTAATGAGATATCTGCTGAGTCTACAAGCCCTTTAACGAACTTGAAATAGTCTGGGATCAAATCTTTGTTCTTATCTTGGATAAAGACGCCTTTTGAATAGAGTTGAAGTCCTTTTTCATATTTCTCACTATAAAAATCATAAGGAGCTTTTTTAGGAATAAATAGCAACGAAGTATAGGTGAGCATGCCTTCTACGCTGGTATGAATGACCTTAAGTGGTTCATCAAAGTCACCAAATTGATGCTTATAAAATGCATTCATATCCTCGTCTTTGATTTCAGACTTCATTCTTTTCCAGATGGGTATCATCTGATTGAGTGTTTCTGCTTCTTGAGTTTCTTTCTTGTCTTCTGTTTTGGTAACCATCATGTATATCGGATATCTGACATAATCACTATACTTTTTGACAAGTGATCTTAAGGTGTATGTCTTTGTGTAATTTGAAAATGTTTCTTCATTTTCTTGATCGTCTTCTCTTAAATGAAGGATGATGGTTGTTCCAAATGTTTCTTTTTCGATTTCTTCTATGGTGTATGATGTTTCGCCATTTGATACCCAACGATACCCTGTGGATGCATAAGGTGATCTAGTTTCTACCGTTACTTGATCTGCAACCATAAAAGCACTATAAAATCCAACACCAAACTGACCAATGAGATCGACATCTTTTTGGTCAATCTTTTCAAGAAAGGATTTTGAACCACTTTCTGCAATCGTACCTAAATTGTTGATCAATTCATCTTCAGTAAACCCAATACCATTATCAGCTATGATTAAAGTATTGTTCTTCTCATCTGGTGTCAACCAAATTTCATAGGTTTCTGGTGGAATGTTCGTATCTGTTAAAGATAGAAAATGACGTTTGTCAATGGCGTCACTCGCATTAGAAATGAGCTCTCTTAAGAATATTTCCTTTTGTGTGTAAATCGAGTGCGTCATCAAATGTAATA
>JAIPGC010000090.1 GCA_021736335.1 Acholeplasmataceae bacterium
CGTCACAGACATTTATGGCAATCAAACAATCTATAACCGCAACTTTGAAGTTACTGCACCAGTTACTCCATAAATAACAATTTCATCCTCTTATATATAAAAGAAAAGGAATGATACGCCAATCATTCCTTTTTCTCTTGATATATGCAAAAAACTATCTAAGTTCCCTCATTAAAAATCCTATTTTTCCTAAAGCATATACAAAAAACAGAAACTATGTTGAATAGTTCCTGTTCTTATGAGTTGTATATATATTAATTCAATAATTTGAATTACTGTTTTTTAATCCGAGATTATTCAAAAACTCTTCTTAACATAGTATGATGAAATTCAATCAATATATTGAGTGAAGTCAATATCAATAAATTTTTGTTTATCTATAATACGATATCGATGTTTTTTTATATAATTTGAAGCAAATTGATTAGTAGACAAATCTACACTTCTATAAAATACGATGTATAAAACTAATTCTCTAAGTCTTAAAAAATCATCCATAGTTTCCATATCTTGTTTTGTCAGCTTATTTTCACTCAAGTAACCTCTCATAAAGTGTGTCATGAAAAATTGAGATATACCTACTTGATCTTTTTCATCTCTTGCAGAAAACTCTAAATAATAGAATAATGCAATAGCAATATCAGATACAAACCACATATAAGAACTATCATCAAAATCAAATACACAGAGATTTTTATCTTTAACAAAAAAGTTTCCCATATGTATATCCGTATGAATGAGTCCGTAATTATTTTGATGAATTGGTAATTGATTGAGATGTGCAATCAATTCTTTAAATCTTTGATATATGATTTCATCTGTATCCAATAGGTAAGATCTAGCATGAATAAACAGTGGGTCACTATCCCAGTTAAATCTTTTAATGATGCCTTTATCAGGTTTATATGCTTTAGTGAGTTTATGAAACTCTCCAATTGTTTTCCCGTAATTGAAAAAGAATGTATCATCGAAATGTTTCTTGTTTGGTCTTTCCCCTTCAGCTTTAATATAAGATGAAACTGTAAAGTATGATTCCATGCTATCTACCTTTTCAACCAAATGTTGATTGATTGACAAAACGGGTATGGATACATTAGCATGTTGATTAGCTAGAAAATTGACAAAATCCAATTCTGATAATAACTCTTCATAGGTTCTATGTGATGCATGTGAAATTCTAAGGATGTAATCTTTTCCCTCTTTTTTATATCCGTAAATAAAATTTTCAAATCCTCCAACCTCAAATAAGTCTTCAAGTTTCACCCCAAAGAATAACCCAGATTTTTCCAAAACTTGTTCACTAAATAATGCTTTAATATGAGCTTCCATATATGACTCCTTAATATGAATTATATAAAGAAAAACCTCTATATGAGGTCTTTTGTTTCATATGATACAAGTTTTTGAGTTTTCTTGATGTGCATCAAAGATTCTTCAAAAACTTGATCCTCGCTTTTACCACTCGTGTTGATAATAACATAAGGAATATCATAAATAGAACATTGTGCAGCAATCTTTGTGACGTAATCACCTAGAAGACTTGAGAAATACTCTTTATTCTTAGCAAAGTTATCAATTTCTTGTTCTCTGCCTCTTGCCATGACACGTTCTTCAAAATTTTCCCAGTCAACATCCAATATGATGTATAAATTAGGTTTTGTTATTTGATTCATATAAGAGTGGAAAACACCATTATACATATTCATAATGGTTGGCATGCTTTTTAAATTATGCTGAGCAAATAACCAATGTTCAACCAAATCTCTATCTACAATAAAATGGTTTTTATACTTTTGCTGATTCAACCAATGATTATGAATGAAATAAATCTGCAAAAGCATTTCAACATTCGCTTTTTGTTCATATAACCACTTGAGAAGTGTATTGAAAACTTCATCGTCCTTTTCAAACTCTTCCATTACTGGTAAATCTAAGGCGTCTCCCAATCTTTTAACCAAAGTAGATTTTCCTGATGCAATCATACCGCCAACTGAAATTTTCATGTGACTTCCTCTATTCTTATAATTTGTCAGAAGTGATAAAATCAATGCCCATATTCTTAAAGAACTCTGCCTGTTTTCGATCATCAACAGTCCAGACGGCAATCTTAAATCCTTCTTTTTTTAATCTTTTAATCATTGTTTTATTTACAATTTTCTTATCAAGTGCCAAATCAAATTGATTGACCCTACTATCGTATATGATATCATCAGATATTTTTGAAACCAATAATTGAAGAGGGATATCTGAAATAGCTTTAATGAATTTGAGATAATTAATGTCAAAAGAAATGATAATCACAGACAAACTAGGATATGCTTCAATGATGTTTAATAAATCTATTACCTGAGTTATATCATTAAGCTTTTTAATTTCTACAACTGCTGTTTTATTTGTTGTTGAGCAAATCTCAAGAAAATCTTTAAATAAAGGTATTTCTAAATCAGGATATTTTCTAATGTTTTTGCCTGATTTTATTTTAATTTCTTTTAATTCATCATATGTTAAATCCGATAACATCAAATCTTTTTTGGTCATCCGCTTTAGGTTCTCATCATGAAAGATAATAAATTGATTATCTTTTGTTTGTTGAACATCACATTCAATACCGAAATGAGCTTCACTTAAAGCCGCAAGTTGAAATGATGGAATTGAATTTTCAGGGGCTTTAGAGGGAAATCCTCGATGTGCAATATATTTCATATATTCCTCATTAGTCATAGGCTATTTCTATTGTAATATAAATGGTGTGATTGTGCAATATCATAAGGGAATAGAACCCTTTATTTTCTTAGATTGATGATTATCATTGTATATAAAACGTTCAAGAACAGGATTATGCATCAATGGCTTTTTGTTATATCAGTAAATATGTCCTTCTTTAGGAACAATGCATATGAACTTAAACACACTTTTTCCAGCATTTCTAAACTGGTGAAGTGCATTTCCAGGAACAAATGCATATGATCCTGATGATACTTGGTGAATAACTCCATCAATCTCTAGTTCTCCATCACCTTCAATCATATAATTGATGTGTGGCCAAGGATGATTGTGTTTTGGTGTATATCCGTTTTCTTCTACTTCAACAACGCGCATGACATATCCTTCCCAACCTTCGGCTGGTGATACGAGTGCTTTCATTGATGTATGAAGTACATTGGGATTGTTAATTTCTATTCTATTCAAATCTTTAACATGACCTACAGGCATATATTTCTCCTTTTTAAGAATATTTAATGTTTATTTCTACATATGAACTCGAATTTTTTTATACATTTCATGCGGAAAAGTACAAATCGCATCTTGAATATTTTAATTTAAGTGATTAAGAACTCTAAAATCTTGTTGATTACGATATTTTGTTCTTCTAATGTTGAGATTTCAGCTTCACCATCACCTTTTTGTGGTCCATACCAACCAAATTGAGCATGATTGCCTCCATCAATATTGAAAATCATATTTTCACTATTTACATATTTTAAGCTATCATTAAAGGCATCCAGATCCATTGCAATATCGTGTTCAGCAGTTATAAATAAAGATTGTTGAGATGAAATATCTCTAATAGGATAACTACCCAACAAGACAATTTTAGATATTAACTCATTATTTGAAGCAACCATACTGGCTACAACACCACCTAAAGAGTGACCGATGATTACATTATCCATATTGGGATCTAGATATTTTCTTGCTGCATTTGGAGTTAAGATAGCCAAGTTGAAAATAACCTTAACAATGGTAACATTGTAACCTTCCTTAGCTAAACTTGCAGCAAGATATTTATAACTATCAGGTGATACCAATCCTCCAGGAACAAAAACTATATTTAAAATCGGATCATCAACTTGATATTTAATATAAAATGTTTTTTCACTATAGGTCACTTGACTTAAATTGAGTGTTTCTATCGCATCATTCATTTCAGGTAATGCTTGATATGATCCACTTGAATAGATGGCTAAACCTGAAATGAGTACAACTATAATCAAAATAATAGTGAGTAATATTCTTTTAATAATTTTATTAAAACGTGATTTTGTTTTCATAGAATCTCCATGGATTTCATTCGTTAATTGATTTATTGAAGTCATTTGCTCCAAGATATGTGGCAAATCTCTTCAAAGCTTTATCTAATTCATTTTCATATTTTTTGGTTATTTTGAAATCTTCTTCATACCATATATTTTTAACCTTCAAAGGATCTGAATTTCTTTGAATCTCAAATTCAATACGACCAATGAATTGGCTACCATATAGTATTGGTAAAACATAATATCCATACTTATGCTTACTCTTAGGTGTGTAGACCTCCCAAGTATATTCAAACTCAAATACATCCTTAAGAATATTTCTATCCCAAATTAAATTATCAAGTGGAGCTAGAAATGAGACCTTACTGATTAATTTGTTAGTTGGATGTAGTAATTCGGTTAACACATAGTACTTGCCACTAAGTGACTCAATTTCTATTTCTGTAACAATACCTTTATTAATTAAATACGTAAGAAAATGTACTCTATTTTCTTTTTTTTCAATATATAAGCCGCTGAAGTGAACACCATTCTTAAGAGAAACTAGCCCCATCGACTTCATTCTTCTTTCTAGATAATACTCAATAAATGTATCATCATCACTAAATGAGTCCTCTGTATCTAAATGGTGAGTAAGTCTTTCCATCAGGTCATATTGTTTCATTGTATTCTTTTTATTATACACACCAATTTTACCTATTTGAAACAAGTAGTCAAGTGTTGCGCTTGAAGGTTTTGTTTGACCCCACTTATGTTTGATTGAATCACCAATATTAATATCTTTAGCAAAGATGGGTCCCTTTTCTTTAATGATGCTTAAGACTTCATCAATATATTTTAATGCATCAAGCTGTAATCTGTATTTTAGAGTGTGAATTTCTAATTCGCCACGATGCTTTCTTATTCTTGACATCAACGGAAAATCTTTAGTTTGATAAATACTCATTTGTTTATCCCATGCATCAATTAATACTCTATCTTGATATAATGCTTGATCTAATAAATCCTTTTTAAAATCAATGACTCGAGATTGCAAGACAAGCTCAGGATTAGTACCCACGACATTTAAAGGATCATATTGAATAGATTGAAGACGATCGAAAACAGCAAGAATACCATCCATACCCCTGCATTGATCATCTGTATTAATCATATGGTATTGAACCATATACTCTCTAGCTTCTTGTTTTGTTAGTCGAATAGTATCCATAATTCTCCTTAATGATTTTTCTTTTTTATGAAGGGAGAAAACATAAATCTTTTTATAACCTTAAAGTTGGTTAACCAAACAATTCTTTTCTTATTTTTAATCATTTGTTTTACTAACCAGGGAGTGACTTCTTCAACTTCACTACCCAAAATACGCGCTATCTTCATGCCATCATCTCCCATATCATGTAATAAAAGGTCTGTGAAAACCATGCCTGGAGATAACGTACCAACCCATACATCTTGATATGATTTCAATTCTTTATTGCATCCTTTGCTAAAATATGTTAATAGATGTTTAGACGATCCATATATGATGGTTTTAGGAATTGTCATATTGTTGCTGCCTAAGCCCTCCATATTATAAACATGACCAAATCCTTGTTTCTTCATTTGAAGTAGTGCTATGCTTGTCCCAAGCATCATTCCAACGATATTAATGTCAACAACTCTTTTTATTTCATCTTCAGATAAATCTGAAACGTCAAGACGGTCTTGATCAACACCTGCATTATTAATCCATATGTCAATGGAACCATATTGTTTGATTGCTTGATCTTTTGCATACTCAATTTGGCTTTTATGTCTAACATCACATACAACTCCAAAAAAATCACCATTTAACTTTGATGATGCTTTATTTATACTTTCTTCACTGGTTCCAGTGAAGACAACGTGATGGTTCTTTTTTAAAAACTCATCTACTAGACCAAAGCCTATGCCTCTTGTGCCACCTGTTATGAAGATATTCATAAGTCACCTCTAGTATTCTATATATCTCCATTATATATGATTTAGCTTTGAATGTGCATGGAGGAATTCTCTTTATCATAAATTGATGATTGTGATTATGGTTTAGATTGTCGGATATGATAGAATATAATTAGAATCATAATTGATAGGAGTAATCATATGCCAAGTTCCGATTTGTTAGTAGACCTATATCACCAAAATTTCAAAAAGAGTCAATC